>NZ_LPDI01000024.1:0-212176 GCF_001528895.1 Burkholderia sp. MSMB1078WGS
ATTATGAACCGTGTTTCGCAGCGCGTCAACAACTTTCTGCACGACATCGTTACGACTGCGGGGCCATCTTCCTGCGCTGCCAAGGCTCGCTACTTCCGAACCTCAACAGCACCGCTTCCCTTCCTCCCGCGCTGCGTTTCCGTTAGCGCGAAAGAGGCGTGATTCTATGCATCCGCCCCCGTCCGTGCAAGCTCTTTGTGAAGAAAGTTTGAAAAAGCCTCCGTGCGCTGCCGCGCACGGAGGCTTTTGAAGAACCGAGCGAAGCAATCACGCCGAGAATCGATACAGAGCAGTCACCGGATACCTACCGCGGTGCGCGGCGCCCGCCGATCAACGGTGCTTGAACACCGGCTTGCGCTTCTCGACGAATGCCGCCATCCCTTCCTTCTGGTCTTCGGTTGCGAACAACGAATGGAACAACCGGCGCTCGAAGTGGACGCCTTCGGCCAGCGTCGTCTCGTACGCGCGGTTCACCGACTCCTTGACCATCATGACCGCCGGCAGCGAGAACTCGGCGATCGTCGTCGCGGCGGCAATCGCCTCGTCGAGCAGCTTGTCGGCCGGCAGCACGCGCGACACGAGCCCGGCACGCTCGGCTTCGGCGGCGTCCATGAAGCGCGCGGTCAGGCACATGTCCATCGCCTTCGCCTTCGATACCGCGCGCGGCAAACGCTGCGTGCCGCCCGCACCCGGCATGACGCCCAGCTTGATTTCCGGCTGACCGAATTTGGCCGTGTCCGCCGCGAAGATGATGTCGCACATCATCGCGAGCTCGCAGCCACCGCCCAGCGCAAAGCCCGAAACCGCAGCAATGATCGGTTTGCGGATCTCGCGGACCGTCTCCCAGTTGCGCGTGATGTAGTCGCCCCGATAGACATCCATATAGGAGTAGGCCGCCATCATGCCGATGTCCGCGCCGGCAGCGAATGCCTTCTCGCTCCCGGTCACGACGATCGCGCCGATATCGTCGTCCGCATCGAACGCCTTCAGCGCAGCACCCAGCTCGTCCATCAGCGCATCGTTCAGCGCATTCAGCGCCTTCGGACGGTTCAGCGTCACCAGACCGACACGCCCGCGGGTCTCCACCAGGATGTTCTCGTAAGCCATCTATTTCTCCTCGATCAATGAAATGAGAAACGCCTCGCACATGCGAATAGTTTGATGCTACCATTCTCCGACCAACCGGTCGGTTAATTAATCGATCCGATCCCTCTCAACGTTCATCAGGCCGCCGCCATGACCCATGCCCTGTTCACGAAGCACGAAGACACGCTGAAACACGCACTCGCCGCCATCGAGAGCCGCGGGTACTGGAGCCCGTTCGCCGAAATGCCGAGTCCCAAAGTGTACGGGGAAAGTGCAAGCGCGGACGGTGAGGCCGCGTTCAAGTCGCACCTCGACAAGACCTTCGTGCTCGACCAGCCGGCGTCCGGTGAAACGGTCGGCGCCGAGCGCTCGCCGTACGGCATCGCGCTGGGCGTCCGGTATCCGAAATCGACGCCCGACGCCCTGATCGCTGCCGCAGCGGCCGCGCGACGCACGTGGCGCGAAGCCGGCCCGAGCGCGTGGGTCGGCGTCAGCCTCGAAATCCTCGCGCGCCTGAACCGCGCAAGCTTCGAAATTGCCTACAGCGTGATGCACACCACGGGGCAAGCCTTCATGATGGCGTTCCAGGCCGGCGGCCCGCACGCGCAGGACCGCGCCCTCGAGGCAGTTGCCTATGCGTGGGACGAACTGCGCCGCATCCCGGCCGATGCGCACTGGGAAAAGCCGCAAGGCAAGAACCCACCGCTCGCGATGCACAAGCGCTATACGATCGTGCCGCGCGGCACGGGCCTCGTGCTCGGCTGCTGCACGTTCCCGACCTGGAACGGCTACCCGGGCCTGTTCGCCGATCTGGCAACGGGTAATGCCGTGATCGTCAAACCGCATCCGGGCGCGATTCTGCCGCTCGCCATCACGGTGCGGATCGCCCGCGACGTGCTGCGCGAAGCCGGGTTCGATCCGAACGTCGTCACGCTCCTCGCGACCGAACCCAATGACGGCGCCCTCGTCCAGGATCTCGCGCTGCGCCCGGAGATCAAGCTGATCGACTTCACCGGCAGCACGCAGAACGGCACGTGGCTCGAACGCCATGCCCATCAGGCGCAGGTCTACACCGAGAAAGCCGGCGTCAACCAGATCGTGATCGACTCGACCGACGACCTGAAGGCCGCCGCCAAGAACATCGCGTTCTCGCTGGCGCTGTACTCCGGCCAGATGTGCACGGCACCGCAGAACATCTACGTGCCGCGCGACGGCATCCGGACGGCCGACGGCCATGCGAGCTTCGACGACGTCGCACAAGCGATCGCGATTGCCGTGCAAAAACTCACCGGCGACCCGGCACGCTCGGTCGAACTGATCGGCGCGATCCAGAACGACGGCGTGACCGCGCGTATCGACGACGCGCGCAAACTCGGCCGTGTGCTCGCGGACAGCGTGCCCCTCCAGCACCCCGCTTTCCCCGATGCGCGCGTGCGTACGCCCCTCGTGCTGCAACTCGACGTGGCCGACCGCGAGAAATTCACGCAGGAGTGGTTCGGCCCTATCTCGTTCGTGATCGCAACCGACTCGACCGCGCAATCGCTCGATCTGGCCGGTGCAATCGCCGCCGAGCATGGCGCACTGACCCTCTCCGTCTACAGCACCGACGACGCAATCGTCAACGCCGCACACGACGCAGCGGTGCGTGGCGGCGTCGCGCTGTCGATCAACCTGACGGGCGGCGTATTCGTCAATCAGTCGGCCGCCTTCTCCGACTTCCACGGCACGGGCGCGAATCCAGCCGCCAACGCCGCGCTGGCCGACCCGGCATTCGTCGCCAACCGGTTCCGCGTGGTTCAAAGCCGCGTCCATGTTGCCCCGAAGGCAGTACCTGCGGAAGCTGGCCAGACGGCATAACCCGAATGGCCGACGTGCAAACGCCGCCACGTTCTCTACCATGAACGAATCCGCCACCCGGCGAGTTCGTCACTCACCGATACGCTCATGACAGACGCCTACATCTGCGACGCGATTCGCACTCCCATCGGCCGCTACGGCGGCGCCCTGAAAGATGTCCGCGCCGACGACCTCGGCGCGGTGCCGCTCAAGGCGCTGATCGAGCGAAACCGCGACGTCGACTGGGCAGCGATCGACGACGTGATCTACGGCTGCGCGAACCAGGCCGGCGAAGACAACCGCAACGTCGCGCGCATGTCCGCGCTGCTGGCAGGCCTGCCCACCGCCGTGCCGGGCACGACGCTGAACCGACTGTGCGGCTCCGGAATGGATGCGGTCGGCACGGCAGCGCGCGCGATCAAGGCAGGCGAAGCGCGCCTGATGATCGCAGGTGGCGTCGAGAGCATGACGCGCGCACCGTTCGTGATGGGCAAGGCCGCGAGCGCGTTCGCGCGCCAGGCCGACATCTTCGATACGACGATCGGCTGGCGTTTCGTCAATCCGCTGATGAAGCAGTTGTATGGGGTCGATTCGATGCCGGAGACGGCCGAGAACGTTGCGGTCGATTACCACATCAACCGCGCGGATCAGGACCTGTTCGCGCTGCGCAGCCAGCAGAAGGCCGCGCGGGCACAGCAGGACGGTACGCTCGCCGAGGAAATCGTACCGGTCACGATTGCGCAGAAGAAGGGCGATCCCGTGGTCGTGTCGCGTGACGAGCATCCGCGCGAAACGTCGCTCGAAGCGCTCGCGAAGCTGAAGGGCGTCGTGCGCCCGGACGGCTCGGTCACGGCCGGCAACGCGTCGGGCGTCAACGACGGCGCCTGCGCGCTGCTGCTCGCCAATGCGCAGGCGGCCGACCAATATGGCCTGCGCCGCCGCGCGCGCGTCGTCGGGATGGCGACGGCCGGCGTCGAGCCACGCGTAATGGGCATCGGTCCCGCGCCGGCCACGCAGAAGCTGCTGCACCAGCTCGGCATGCGCATCGACCAGTTCGACGTGATCGAACTGAACGAGGCGTTCGCGTCGCAAGGTCTCGCGGTGCTGCGCATGCTCGGCGTCGCCGACGACGATCCCCGCGTGAACCCGAACGGTGGTGCGATCGCGCTCGGCCACCCGCTCGGCGCATCGGGCGCGCGGCTCGTCACCACGGCGCTCCATCAACTCGAGCGTACCGGCGGCCGCTTCGCGCTCTGTACGATGTGCATCGGCGTCGGCCAGGGCATCGCGCTCGCGATCGAACGCGTGTAACCGACGCGCCGCGCGCCTATAACGAAGTCATGAAGGAGACACTGCATGTCCTATCAGGCGATCCAGCTGGATATCGATCAGGCCGCGCGCGTGGCCACGATCACGCTCAACCGCCCCGACAAGCTGAACAGCTTCACACGGGCGATGCATCGCGAACTGCAATCGGCGCTCGATGAAGTCGAAGCGGCCGGCGCACGCGCACTGATTCTGACGGGTGCGGGACGCGGCTTTTGCGCGGGCCAGGACCTCGCCGATCTCGACTTCACGCCAGGCGCGTCCACCGACCTCGGCACGCTGATCGACGAGCATTTCAATCCGCTGATCCGCCGCCTGCAGCGTCTGCCGATTCCCGTGATCGCCGCCGTCAACGGAACGGCGGCCGGCGCCGGCGCAAATCTCGCACTTGCGTGCGACCTGGTGTTCGCTGCCCGCTCGAGCAGTTTCATCCAGGCCTTCGTCAAGATCGGACTCGTGCCCGATTCGGGCGGCACGTGGTTCCTGCCGCAGCGCGTCGGCATGGCACGCGCGCTGGGGCTCGCGCTGACCGGCGACAAGCTCGGCGCCGAACAAGCCGAACAGTGGGGCCTGATCTGGCGCGCGGTCGACGACGACGCGCTCGTCGCCACGGTCCGCCAGCTTGCCACCCAGCTCGCGCAGCAGCCGACGCTCGCCATCGCATCGATCAAGCAGTCGATGCGAAACAGCGTCACTAACACGCTCGATCAGCAGCTCGACCTCGAGCGCGACCTGCAGCGCAAGCTCGGCCAGTCGGACGACTATGCGGAAGGTGTGAAGGCCTTCATCGAGAAGCGCGCGCCGCGCTTCGAAGGGCGTTGACATGATGAACGCCACCGCCACGCTCGACCCCGATTCGCTCGCCCGCGCCACCGCGCAGGCCATGTACGACGCCGACGCCTGCAGCCGCGCGTTCGGCATGGAAATCGTCGAAATACGCGCCGGCTACGCCCGCCTGCAGATGCGCGTGCGGCCCGAATTCCTGAACGGGCACCAGACCTGTCACGGCGGCATCATCTTCACGCTCGCCGATTCGACTTTCGCGTTCGCGTGCAACTCGTACAACCTGAATGCGGTCGCGGCCGGCTGCTCGATCGAATTCCTGCGCCCCGTGCACGGCGACGACGTGCTGACGGCCGAGGCGGTCGAACAGGCGCGTGCCGGCCGCCATGGCATCTACGACATCCGCGTCACGAACCAGACAGGCGACACGGTCGCGATGTTTCGCGGCAAATCCGCCCAGATCAAGGGCACGGTCATCCCGGAAGACCGCTGACGTCGACGGCTCGCTCATAACAAACACTGGAGACATGCATGACTACCCCGCTACCGCTCGAGCCGATCGAGACCGCCTCACGCGACGAGCTGACCGCGCTGCAGCTCGAACGCCTCAAGTGGTCGCTCCGGCACGCGTATGACCACTCGCCCGTCTATCGCCGCAAGTTCGACGAAGTCGGTGTGCATCCGGACGACCTGAAAACGCTCGCCGACCTGTCGCGCTTTCCGTTCACGACCAAGGGCGATCTGCGCGACAGCTATCCGTTCGGGATGTTCGCGGTGCCGCAGGACCAGATCTCGCGCATCCACGCGTCGTCGGGCACGACCGGCAAGCCGACGGTCGTCGGCTATACGGCCGCCGACATCGATACGTGGGCGAATCTCGTCGCACGCTCGATCCGCGCCGCCGGTGCGCGCCGCGGCGACAAGGTCCACGTCAGCTACGGCTACGGGCTGTTCACGGGCGGGCTCGGCGCGCACTACGGCGCCGAACGCGCAGGGCTGACCGTGATCCCGTTCGGCGGCGGCCAGACCGAAAAACAGGTACAGCTGATCCAGGATTTCCGGCCCGACATCATCATGGTCACGCCGAGCTACATGCTGTCGATCGCCGACGAGATCGAGCGCCAGGGTCTCGATCCCGTGCAGAGTTCGCTGCGCATCGGCATCTTCGGCGCGGAGCCGTGGACCAACGACATGCGCGTCGCGATCGAACAGCGGATGGGCATCGACGCGGTCGACATCTACGGGTTATCCGAAGTGATGGGCCCGGGCGTCGCGTCCGAATGCGTCGAGACCAAGGACGGCCCGACCATCTGGGAAGACCACTTCTATCCGGAAATCATCGATCCCGACACCGGCGAAGTGCTGCCGGACGGCCAACTCGGCGAACTCGTGTTCACGTCGCTGACGAAGGAAGCGCTGCCGATCGTCCGCTATCGCACGCGCGACCTCACGCGCCTGTTGCCGGGCACCGCCCGGACGATGCGCCGGATGGAGAAGATCACCGGCCGGTCGGACGACATGATGATCGTGCGTGGCGTCAACGTGTTCCCGACACAAATCGAGGAACAGTTGCTCAAGCAGCGCGCGCTCGCGCCGCACTATCAGATCGTGCTGACCAAGGAAGGTCCGCTCGACGTGCTGACGCTCAACGTCGAGCCGTGCCCGGAAACCGCGCCCGATACCGCGGCGATCCAGGCGGCAAAACAGGCGCTCGCGTACGACATCAAGTCGCTGATCGGCGTGACGGCCGTGATCAACGTGCTGCCCGTGAACGGCATTGAGCGCTCGGTCGGCAAGGCGCGCCGCGTCGTCGACAAACGCATGGGCTGAGGTCGCTCGCCGCGCATGCGGCGCGCAGCGGCCGATCCGCGCCTGCAAACGAAACAGCCCGGTCGGCCAATGCCGATCGGGCTGCTCGACTCCAAAGCGTCGTTCGACGCGACGCGCACAGCATTACGCGAACTGAAATCACATGGGCACACCGGCGATCAGACCGGCACACCCACGCGCACGAGGCGCGCCATCAATGCCGCCGCTTCGTTCGCGCGCGACCGTCCTGCAGCCGGCGCCGCCCGACATCACGAATTCGGGAACAGCAGCCACATCCTGCCGACCTGCTTCATCCGGCCGGCCAGGTCGCCGGCATCGTCGCCGAGCCCCCAGAAATAGTCTGCCCGCACGCCGCCCTTGATCGCCGAGCCCGTATCCTGCGCGAACACGAGCCGGTTCATCGGCGTATTCGTCAGCGGACGCGTGGTCTGCAGGAACACCGGCGTGCCGAGCGGGATCGACGACGGATCGACCGCGATCGAGCGCTCCGGGGTCAGCGGCACGCCGAGCGCGCCGATCGGGCCGTCCGCGCCGCCGTGCGGCGCATCTTCCTTGGTCGGCATGTCGCGGAAGAACACGAAGCGCGGATTCGTGTCGAGCAGCGCGTCGACGCGCGTCGGGTTCGCCTTCGCCCAGGCCTTGATGCCCTGCATCGTCGCCTGCGCGGGCGTCAGCTCGCCGCGATCGAGCAGCCACTTGCCGATCGAACGGTACGGCTGATTGTTGGTGCCGCCGAAGCCGACCCGCATCACCGAACCGTCGTCGAGCAGCACGCGACCCGAGCCCTGCACCTGCAGGAAGAATGCCTCGATCGGATCGTCGACCCACACGAGCTCGTTGCCGTTCAGGATGCCGGCGCGCTCGAGCTGCGCGCGTGCCGGCAGCGCGGCGCCCGCGCGATAGCCGGCCGGCCAGCGATAGAGCGCGTATTGATACGGGCCGCGGCGCACGCGCGACCCGTGCAGCAGCGGCTCGTAATAGCCGGTCACGAGCCCGTCGAGCGTCCCGTCGGTATTCGCGAGCTGGAACGGCGTGAAATACGTTTCGAAGAAGGTGCGTGCGCTGCTGACGTCGAGTTCGTCGAGCCGATCGGCGGCCGCGCAAGCGCGCGTCCAAGCCGGCTGGCGCGCGAGCCGCGCACAATTCTGCCGCAGCGCGGCCGTCGCGCCGATCAGCGAATCGTCCTGCCAGCCCGGCACCTGCTGCCACGCGACCGGCGTGAGCCGCTTCGCGGCGACCTGCCCCGGCACGATCGCCGCGCCGGTCGGCGGCTTCAGCGCGGAGGTTCGCGTCGGCGCGCCGCCGCACGCGGCGAGCAGCGCCGCCGCCGCGGCTGCGGCCATCCACCCGGCCAGCCGGGGCCCAAACCACATACAATGTCCGTTCTTGATGGAAACCGCCATGTCAGATTTTCTCGACCAATATCCGATGCTCATCTTCGCGCTCGAAGCCTTCGTAGCGCTTGCCCTGCTGATCTTCATCATCGTGTGGACGTCGTCGGGCAGAAAGAAGCAGGCCCGCCACAACGACCGCCAGCCGCGCTGACGCGCGCCGCACGCTCAATGCAGCGTGCGCGGCATGTGCAGGGCGAACTCGTCGACCGGCGCCTCGAAGCGCTCGCCGTCCTCCGCCACGCAGAAGTACGCGCCGCGCATCGTGCCGACCGGCGTCGCGATCACGGCCCAGCTCGTGTATTCGAAATGCTCGCCCGGCTGCAGCAGCGGCTGGTGGCCGACGACGCCGAGCCCCTTGACTTCCTGCACGTGGCTCTCGCTGTCCGTGATGATCCAGTGGCGCGCGATCAGTTGGGCCGCGACCTGCCCCGTGTTGCGGATGGTCAGCGTGTACGCGAATGCGTATTGACGGTGATCGGGGTCGGATTGTTCCGGCAAGTAGCTGGTTTTCACCGAAACGGTGAACTGATACTGACTCATGGTGTGTCCGCTGTAGGTAACCGCGCGCGCCGACTCGGGCGGCCGGGCCGCGGGCGCGCTGCATTGGTTCGGCATTCTATGCGCAATCGGGCCGCAACCGCACGGCCTGCCGCCGCGCACCGGGTCGCCGGACGGTAGAATGACGGTTTTGCGCCGCAACGTCCCCGCTCCCCTGTCATGACTCAATTCCGCATCGCTCCCAGCATCCTGTCGGCCGACTTCGCACGGCTCGGCGAAGAAGTCCGCAACGTGGTCGCCGCCGGCGCCGACTGGATTCACTTCGACGTAATGGACAACCATTATGTGCCGAACCTCACGATCGGCCCGCTCGTCTGCGAGGCGATCCGCCCGCACGTGCAGGTACCGATCGACGTGCACCTGATGGTGCGCCCGGTCGACCGGATCGTGCCCGATTTCGCGAAGGCCGGCGCGAACCTGATCAGCTTCCACCCGGAAGGCTCGGACCACATCGACCGCACGCTGTCGCTGATCCGCGACCACGGCTGCAAGGCCGGCCTCGTGTTCAACCCGGCCACGCCGCTGAACTACCTCGACCACGTGATGGACCGCCTCGACTTCGTGCTGCTGATGTCGGTGAACCCGGGCTTCGGCGGCCAGTCGTTCATTCCGGAAACGCTGAACAAGCTGCGCGAGGCGCGCGCCCGCATCGACGCGTACACCGAACGCACGGGCCGCGAGATCCTGCTCGAAGTCGACGGCGGCGTAAAGGCCGACAACATCGCGGAAATCGCGGCAGCCGGCGCCGACACGTTCGTCGCGGGTTCGGCGATCTTCGGCAAGCCCGACTATCGCAAGGTGATCGACGAGATGCGCGCGGCGCTCGCCACCGTCGAGCGGAGCTGACGCCGTGGCCGACTCGTCGTTCGCCGGCCACGCGCCGGCCGGGGCCGCCTCGGACGCGGCCGCGATCCGCTTTGCCGCGCCGCGCATCGATGCCGCGCTGATCGACCTCGACGGCACGATGGTCGACACGGCCGACGATTTCACGGCCGGCCTGAACGGGATGCTCGCGCGGCTCGGCGCGCCGGCCACGTCGCGCGACGAAGTGATCGGCTACGTCGGCAAGGGCTCCGAACACCTGATCCAGAGCGTGCTGAAGCCGCGCTTCCCGGCCGATGAAGCGCACGCGCGCTTCGACGACGCGCTCGCGATCTACCAGACCGAATACGCGAAGATCAACGGCCGCCACACGCGTCTCTATCCGGACGTGGCGGCCGGGCTCGACGCGCTGCGCGCGGCCGGCATCCGGCTCGCGTGCGTGACGAACAAGCCGCACCGCTTCGCGGTCGAGCTGCTCGAGCAATACGGGCTGGCCGGCTGCTTCGGCATCGTGCTCGGCGGCGACAGCGTCGCGCGCAAGAAGCCCGATCCGCTGCCGATGCTGACGGCCTGCGACGCGCTCGGCGTCGCGCCGGACACCGCGGTCGCGATCGGCGACTCGGAAAACGATGCGCTGGCCGGCCGCGCGGCCGGGATGGCGACGCTGACGGTGCCGTACGGCTACAACCACGGCAAGGCTATACAAACGATAAATTCGGATGGTATAGTCGATTCGTTGCTGGTCGCGGCTCGCGCAATTTCCGCGCACAACGCCGGCCGGCCAACCGTCTGATTATTTCTTCCATCCGCATGTTTCTGAATAAAAAACGGAGTCTGAGCAGCATCGACCGGGGAGCCTGGCCCTGGCGTCGCTGGTCGCGCTGACCTCTTCGATGAGGTACGCTGAAGCACGTCTTCAGCGCCGTTTTTTATCTCGCTGCGCATCCGCGCGCCGATCGTCGCACCACCTCGAGTTCCACCGCGCCCGAACGCTTGCGTTCAGGACCGGCCGCAGGCTCGCGACGTTCACGCCCGGAGTGCCGGCCGGCAACAGGCACTTCTCGATCGACCGCCCTTTCGCCGACGGCCACCCGCGCAGCGTCAAGTGATCCCTGGCGCACGCGCCGCTCGTCCCGAACAGGACCGGAACATGACCGAACTCGAATTCCAATCGCTCGCGAACGAAGGCTACAACCGCATCCCGCTGATCGCGGAAGCGCTCGCCGATCTCGAAACGCCGCTGTCCCTCTACCTGAAGCTGGCCCAGCCCGAACGCGCGGGCGCCAACTCGTTCCTGCTCGAATCGGTGGTCGGCGGCGAACGTTTCGGCCGCTACTCGTTCATCGGCCTGCCTGCCCGCACGCTCGTGCGCACCCGCAACGGCGTGTCGGAAGTCGTGCGCGACGGCCAGGTCGTCGAGACGCACGACGGCGACCCGTTCCAGTTCATCGAATCGTTCCAGGCGCGCTTCAAGGTCGCGCAGCGCCCGGGCCTGCCGCGCTTCTGCGGCGGCCTCGCCGGTTACTTCGGCTACGACGCGGTGCGCTACATCGAGAAGAAGCTCGCGAACACCGCGCCGCGCGACGATCTCGGGCTGCCCGACATCCAGTTGCTGCTGACCGAGGAAGTCGCGGTGATCGACAACCTCGCCGGCAAGCTGTACCTGATCATCTACGCGGACCCGGGCCAGCCCGAAGCGTACGCGAAGGCAAAACAGCGGCTGCGCGAACTGAAGCAGCGCCTGCGCACGACCGTGCAGCCGCCCGTCACGTCGGCGAGCGTGCGCACCGAGACGTTCCGCGAATTCAAGAAGGACGACTATCTGGCCGCCGTGCGTCAGGCGAAGGAATACATCGCGGCCGGCGAGCTGATGCAGATCCAGGTCGGCCAGCGGCTGACGAAGCCGTACCGCGACAATCCGCTGTCGCTGTACCGCGCGCTGCGTTCGCTGAATCCGTCGCCGTACATGTATTACTACAACTTCGGCGATTTCCACGTGGTCGGCGCGTCGCCGGAAATCCTGGTGCGCCAGGAAAAGCGCGGCGACGACCAGATCGTCACGATCCGTCCGCTCGCCGGCACGCGCTCGCGCGGCAACACGCCGGAGCGTGATGCGGAGCTTGCGACCGAACTGCTGAACGATCCGAAGGAGATCGCCGAGCACGTGATGCTGATCGACCTCGCGCGCAACGACGTCGGCCGCATCGCGGAGATCGGCTCGGTGCAGGTGACCGACAAGATGGTGATCGAGAAGTACTCGCACGTGCAGCACATCGTCAGCTCGGTCGAAGGCAAGCTGAAGCCCGGCATGACGAACTACGACGTGCTGCGCGCGACGTTCCCGGCCGGCACGCTGTCCGGCGCGCCGAAGGTGCGCGCGATGGAACTGATCGACGAGCTCGAGCCGGTCAAGCGCGGGCTGTACGGCGGTGCGGTCGGCTACCTGTCGTTCTCGGGCGAGATGGATCTCGCGATCGCGATCCGCACGGGCCTGATCCACAACGGCAACCTGTACGTGCAAGCGGCGGCCGGCGTCGTCGCGGATTCGGTGCCCGAATCCGAATGGCAAGAGACCGAGAACAAGGCGCGCGCGGTGCTGCGTGCGGCCGAACAGGTCCAGGACGGCCTCGATAGCGACTTCTGACCGGAGACTGACCATGCTGCTCATGATCGACAACTACGACTCGTTTACCTACAACCTGGTCCAGTACTTCGGCGAACTCGGCGAGGACGTGCGCACCTACCGCAACGACGAAATCACGCTCGACGACATCGCGCGCCTGAATCCCGACACCATCTGCCTGTCGCCGGGGCCGAGCAATCCGCAACACGCGGGCATCACGCTCGACGTGCTGCGCGAATTCGCGGGCAGGAAGCCGATCCTCGGCGTCTGCCTCGGCCACCAGGCGATCGGCGAAGCGTTCGGCGGCCGCGTGGTGCGCGCGAAGACCATCATGCACGGCAAGGTGAGCCGGATCGAAACCGACTGCCGCGGCGTGTTCGCCGACCTGCCGAAGCATTTCGACGTCACGCGCTATCACTCGCTCGCGATCGAACGCGAATCGCTGCCCGATTGCCTCGAGGTGTCCGCATGGACCGACGACGGCGAGATCATGGGCGTGCGCCACAAGACGCTGCCGGTCGAAGGCGTGCAGTTCCACCCGGAATCGATCCTGTCCGAGCACGGCCATGCGCTGCTCGAGAATTTCCTGAAACAGAGCCGCGCTGCGGCCGCACCGGCCGCCTGACGGGAGACGCACGATGACGATTACCCCGCAGGAAGCGCTGCAGCGCACGATCGAGCACCGCGAGATCTTCCACGACGAAATGCTGCACCTGATGCGGCTGATCATGCGCGGCGACATGTCGCCCGTGATGGCGGCCGCGATCATCACCGGGCTGCGCGTGAAGAAGGAGACGATCGGCGAGATCGCCGCCGCCGCGACCGTGATGCGCGAATTCGCGAACCACGTCGAGGTGCGGGACAACTCGAATTTCGTCGACATCGTCGGCACCGGCGGCGACGGCTCGCACACGTTCAACATCTCGACCGCGTCGATGTTCGTCACGGCGGCCGCGGGCGCGAAGGTCGCGAAACACGGCAACCGCGGCGTGTCGAGCAAGTCCGGCAGCGCCGACGTGCTCGAGGCGCTCGGCGTGAACATCGACCTGCAGTCGGACCAGGTCGCCGCATCGATCGCCGAAACCGGCATGGGCTTCATGTTCGCGCCGAACCATCACCCGGCGATGAAGAACATCGCGGCCGTGCGCCGCGAACTCGGCGTGCGCACGATCTTCAACATCCTCGGCCCGCTGACCAATCCGGCCGGCGCGCCGAACCAGCTGATGGGCGTATTCCACCCCGACCTCGTCGGCATCCAGGTGCGCGTGATGCAGCGCCTCGGCGCACAGCACGTGCTCGTTGTGTACGGCAAGGACGGGATGGACGAGGTGTCGCTCGGCGCCGCGACGCTCGTCGGCGAATTGCGCGACGGCGAGGTGCACGAATACGAGATCCATCCGGAGGACTTCGGCCTGCAGATGGTGTCGAACCGCACGCTGAAGGTGGAAAATGCCGACGAATCGCGCACGATGCTGCTCGGCGCGCTGGACAACCAGCCGGGCGTCGCGCGCGAGATCGTCACGCTGAACGCGGGCACCGCGCTCTATGCGGCCAATATCGCCGAGTCGATCGCGGACGGCATCCAGCTGGCCCGCGAAGCGATCGCGAGCGGCAAGGCCCGCGCGAAGGTCGACGAACTCGTGCGCTTCACGCAGCAGTTCAAGCGCTGACCCTCTTACGAATCAAGCAGGAATCCCTATGAGCGACATTCTCGACCGAATCATCGCCGTCAAGCGCGAAGAAGTGGCGGCGGCCATGCGTAGCACGCCACTCGAGGCGCTGAAGCTGGAAGCCTCCGCGCGCGACCTGCGCGACTTCGTCGGCGCGCTGCGGGCGAAACACGTGGCCGGCAACGCCGCCGTGATCGCCGAAATCAAGAAGGCAAGCCCGTCGAAAGGCGTGCTGCGCGAGCATTTCGTGCCGGCCGACATCGCGCGCTCGTATGCGGCGCACGGCGCCGCGTGCCTGTCGGTGCTGACCGACGAGCAGTTCTTCCAGGGCGGCGTCCGCTACCTCGAGGAAGCGCGCGCGGCCTGCACGCTGCCGGTGCTGCGCAAGGACTTCATCGTCGACGCGTACCAGATCGTCGAAGCCCGCGCGATGGGCGCCGACGCGATCCTGCTGATCGCCGCGGCACTCGACACGCCGCTGATGCAGGATCTGGAAGCCTATGCGCACTCGCTCGGCCTCGCGGTGCTGGTCGAAGTGCACGACCGTAACGAGATGGAACAGGCGCTGACGCTCAAGACGCCGCTGCTCGGCATCAACAACCGCAACCTGCGCACGTTCGAGACGTCGATCCGGACCACGCTCGACATGCTCGACATGATTCCGGCGGACCGCATCGTCGTGACCGAATCGGGCATCCTGTCGCGCACCGACGTCGACACCATGCGCGCGGCGAACGTGAACACGTTCCTCGTCGGCGAGGCGTTCATGCGCGCCGACCAGCCGGGCGAGGAACTCGCACGGATGTTCTTCTGATGGCGATCGAAAAGGAAATCAAGCTCGCGCTGCCGGCCGGCCAGGCCGACGCCGCGCGCCGCTTCTTCGAAACGCTGACAGGCGAACCCGGCCACACGATCACGCTCGCGAACGTCTATTACGACACGCCCGATCTCGCGCTGGCGCGCTCGAAGAGCGCGGTGCGCGTGCGCCGCACGCCGGACGGCTGGCTGCAGACGTTCAAGACGGTCGGCAGCGCCGAAGGCGGCCTGCACCGCCGCCACGAATGGGAACTGCCGGTCGCGGGCGACGCGCTCGAAATCGACGCGCTCGTCGCGGCCTGCGACGTGCCGGAAGCCGCCGCCGCGCTGAATGACGCGGCCGGTGCACTGTACGCGCTGTTCCGCACGGATTTTTCGCGTACGCTGTGGCGCATCGCAATCGGCGGCGCGACCGTCGAGGCTGCGGTAGACCTCGGCGAGATCGTCGTCCAGGCGGAACACGAAACGCGCCGCGAACCGATCAGCGAAATCGAACTCGAACTGATCGACGGCCCGGAAACGGCGCTCGCGACGCTCGCCGCCGAACTGCAGCAAGCGCTGCCGGGCCTCGTTCCCGAAAACATCAGCAAGGCGCAGCGCGGCTACCGGCTGCGCGCGCAATAAACACGCATCACGCATGGCAACCCGCAAGACTTCCCGCGCGCCGCAACAGGCGTCGCTGTTCGACGATCCCGTGCCGGAACCGGCACCGGACGATAATCCGTCCGCGGCTTCCGAGCCGCCCGCGGCTCGACGAAAATCCGCGAAGCAGGCGGCCGCACCGGCGCCCGCGCCGGCGCCGACCGCCTCGGCATCGCAACCCGTTGCCGCCGACGTGCCGCATCTCGCCGCGCAATTCGACGCGCTGCCGGCCGTCTGGCGCGACGTGCTGAAACCGTTCACCGACAGCGACGCGTACGCGCCGCTGTGCCGCTTCGTCGATGACGAGCGCGCGGCCGGCAAGACGGTCTACCCGACCGACGTGTTCCGCGCACTGCGCCTGACGAGCCCGGACGACGTGAAGGTCGTGATCCTCGGCCAGGACCCGTATCACGGCGACGACCGCGGCACGCCGCAGGCGCACGGCCTCGCGTTCTCGGTGCCGCCGGCCGTGCGCCCGCCGCCGTCGCTGCGCAACATCTTCAAGGAAATCTCCGCGAACTTCGGTCACGACACACCGCGTCACGGCTGTCTCGATACATGGGCGCGCCAGGGCGTGCTGCTGCTCAACACCGTGCTGACGGTCGAGCGCGGCGCGGCCGCGAGCCATGCGAAGCGTGGCTGGGAGCAATGCACGGACACGCTGATACGCGAGCTCGCCGGCCGCCATCGCGGGCTCGTGTTCATGCTGTGGGGCGCGCATGCGCAGGCGAAGCGCGCACTGTTCGACGCGAACGCGCATTGCGTGCTCGAGGCGCCGCATCCGTCGCCGCTGTCCGCGCACCGCGGGTTCCTCGGCTGCCGCCATTTCGCGCTCGCGAACGACTATCTGATCGATGCAGGCCGCGAACCGATCGACTGGCGCCTGCCGGACGTAGCCGAAACGCTCGCGTAACGGCCTAGCGCCCGTCCACACTAATAACGGGCTTGCGCTGGCCCCAGGGTTCGCCGGGCGAATACGAAAATGCCGCGTCCCTTTCGGGGCGCGGCATTTTTTATCGGGCGATGCAGCGGGTGCATCGCACCCGCATCGACCTGACACGTTACGCGGCGGCGATCGCTTCGCGTGCGCCGGCCAGCGCGGCGCTCTGCGCATCCGGGCCGAGGTTCAGGCCTTCGGCGTGGATGAAGCTCACGTCGGTCATGCCGACGAAGCCGAGGAACGTGCGCAGGTACGGCGTCTGGCTGTCGTTCGGCGTACCCAGGTACTTGCCGCCGCGCGCCGTCACCACGTAAACCTTCTTGCCCTTGATCAGGCCCTCCGGACCGTTCTCGGTGTAGCGGAACGTGACGCCTGCGCGGGCGATCCAGTCGAAGTACGTCTTCAGTTGCGACGAGATGCCGAAGTTGTACATCGGTGCGCCGATCACGATGATGTCGGCAGCCTGCAGCTCGGCGATCAGCGCATCGCTCTTCGCGACGATCGCATTCTGTTCCGCGGTGCGCTTGTCGGCCGGCGTGAAGAACGCGCCGAGCACCGATTCGTCGAGGTGCGGCAGCGCATCGGCCAGCAGGTCGCGAACCACGACGTTCGCGCCGGGGTTCGATTGTTGCAGCTTTGCCGTCAGTTCGTTGGCCAGCAGCGTGGATTGCGCACCTTGCGAACGCGCGGCGGAATTGATTTGCAGAATGGTCGTCATGTCAGGCTCCGGTAGGGTTGCGCTTCGGTAGCGCGAGTGACGCCATTGTGCGTGGCCGCATGACCGCGAAAAAGCGGGTTCAGGGCGACGGATTGTTGCAGCAGCGGGACAATACCCGATCGTGCCCCGATACCCGCTCGCGTACGTTTACCCCTTCAGCCAGGCTTCGCGGGCCTTCGTGGCCGCAGCCGGCTTCGCGGCCGCCGTCAGCCGGTAGCGCGTGACTTCCGGACCGTCGAGCTTCAGTTTCGCGGTGCGAAGCTCGTCGCGGCGAAACGCGTGGACCTCGACCTTGTCGCCCGGCCGGTAGCGGGCCAGCAGCGCATCGAGATTCGTGCCCGTCACGCGCAACCCGTCCACCGCGATCAGCGTGTCGCCGGCCGACAACCCCGCGCGATGCGCGGCGCCGCCTTCGTAGACCGCCGCCAACGTGCAGTCCGCGCCACCGCGCAAGCGCGCGCCGATCGTCGGCTTCTCGGCCGCGCCGAGCGCGACGTCGGGGGCCAGCGTCACGCCGAACGGCGCGAGCAGGTCGCCGAGCGGCAGGTCGCGCGTGCCGTGCACGGCGTCCGCGAACAGGCGGCCGAGCGCGATGCCCGTCGCCTCTTCGATCAGCGTCTCGACTTCGTTTTCGTCCACGCCCGCCTGCTTGCCGCGATAGAAGTCGCGGCCGTAGCGTTGCCACAGCAGGCGCATCACGTCGTCGAGCGACTTCCGGTTACGCGTCTGCGCACGAATCGCAAGGTCGAACGCGAGCGCCACGAGCGAGCCCTTCGTGTAATAGCTGACGATCGCATTGGTCGCGTTCTCGTCCTGACGGTAGTACTTGATCCACGCGTCGAACGAGCTTTCCGCGACGCTCTGCTTGAGCCGGCCCGTGCCGCGCAGCACGCCGCCGATCGTGCGGCCGAGCGCCGCGAAATATTCGTCCTGCGACATCAGCCCGCTGCGGACCAGCATCAGGTCGTCGTAATACGACGTGAAGCCCTCGAACAGCCACAGCAGCGACGTGTAGTTCTCGCGCGTGAGGTCGTACGGCACGAACGCCGCCGGCTTGATGCGCTTCACGTTCCACGTGTGGAAATACTCGTGGCTGCAGAGGCCGAGATACGTGCGATAGCCTTCCGTCGTTTCCGGCCGCCCCTTCACCGGCAGGTCGGTACGGTTGCAGATCAGCGCGGTCGACGCGCGATGCTCGAGGCCGCCGTAGCCGTCGCTGACCGCGAGCGTCATGAACACGTAACGGTCCATCGGCGCCTTCTTCGACTTCGGCTCGAACAGCGCGATCTGCGCTTCGCACACGCGTTTCAGGTCGGTACGCAGCCGCTCCAGGTCGAGCTGCGTCACGCGCCCGGCGATCACGATGTCGTGCGGCACGCCGTGCGCGTCGAACGTCGCGAGCGCGAATTCGCCGATCGTCACCGGATGGTCGGACAGCTCGTCGTAGTTCGCCGCGCGATACGCGCCGAAACCGTAGCGCTTCGTCCCGCTCGCCTCGGGCAGCGCGGTGCCGACCCGCCACGTGCGGAACGCGGCGCCGGCCGGTTTAGCGATGTCGACTTCGCACGGCGCGTCCTGTCGACCGGCGACGCTCAGGAACACGGCCGTCGCGTTGAAGAAACCGCCCGACTCGTCGAGATACGCGGAGCGCACCGACAGGTCCCACGCATAAACGTCGTAGCGCAGCGTCAGTGCGCCGGTCACGGGCGCGGCCTGCCACGTATGCTTGTCGGTCTTCGCGATGCGTACCTTGCGGCCCGCGTCGTTGAACGCGCGCAGCGTCACGATGTTGCGCGCGAACTCGCGCACGAGGTAGCTGCCCGGAATCCACACCGGCAGCGAGAAACGCTGGCCTTCGGGATCGGGATCGGCAACCGTCACCGTCACTTCGAACAAGTGCGCGGCAAGATCTTTCGGGACAATCGAATAGCGGATCGGCTGGGTCATCGTGGCAATCGGTCGGGGCGGGCGAAAACGAAGAGAGGCGCCGGCAGATCATGCGGGCGCCCCTCGCTGGCCGGGCCGTGCGCCCGGCGTGCGGTCGGTTACTTGCTCGAGGCGAGCGCCTGGTTGAGCTGGTCGGCCGATACCGCGCCCGGCAAGCGGCGGCCGTCCGGCAGGAAGATCGTCGGCGTGCCGGTGACGTTCATCCCGCGGCCGAGCGCGAGGTTCTTGTCGAGCGCGGTGGTGTCGCAGGTACCGGCGCCGGACGGCGCGCGGTGGTCGAGCATCCAGCTTTCCCACGTTTTCGCGCGGTCGGTCGCACACCAGATCGCCTTCGACTTCGCGGTCGAATCCGGCGACAGCACCGGGTACAGGAACGTGTAGACGGTCACGTTGTCGACCGACTGCAGCGTCGTCTCGAGCTTCTTGCAGTACGGGCAGTTCGGATCGGAGAACACCGCGATCTTGCGGGCGCCGTTGCCCTTGACGACCTTGATCGCATTCGCGAACGGCAGGCTCGCGAAGTCGATCTTGTTGATTTCGGACAGGCGGGCGTCGGTCAGGTTCTTGTGCGTCCTGGCGTCGACGAGATCGCCGAGCAGCACGTAGTCGCCGGCCGCGTCGCTATAGATGATCTGCGAGCCGAGGTTCACTTCGTAAAGGCCGGCCACCGGCGATTTCGACACGCTCTTGATCGGCGCGTCGTTACCGAGACGGGCTTGCAGCGTGGCCTTCAGCTTGTCGGTGGTCTGGTCGGCCTGCGCGGTGCAGCCAAGCGTCGCCATCGTGACGGCCAGCGCCAGCGATGCGATGCGGATCGTTTTTTTCATCGAAATCTTCCCTTCAGCTCAATCGGAGTGCACGGCACAGTGTACGCCGTAACGGAACCGTCTCCGACCGGCGCGGCGGCAGAAGGTTCGTTCAGCCGAGCGCGGCCGACACGAGCCAGCGCTTCACGAGCGGCTGCGCGCCGACGAACGCCATGCCCGCATTGCGCACCGCCTTCGCGAGCGAGCCCGGCACCGCGAACAGCCGCTGCAGGCCGTCGGTCGCGACCATCAGCGCGCGGATGTCCTCGCGGCGCGAACGCTCGTAGCGGCGCAGCAGCACCGTATCGCCGAGATTGCGGAAGCTTTCCTTGCCCGCGATCGCGTCGGCGAGCGCCGCGACGTCGCGCAGCCCGAGGTTCATCCCCTGCCCCGCGAGCGGGTGGATCAGGTGCGCGGCATCGCCGACCAGCGCGACGCGCGGCGCGATCAGCTTGTCGATCGTCTGCAGCGCCAGCGGGAAGCCGGCGGCCGGCGTCACGCATTCGAGCGCGCCGACCTGGCCGTGCGACACACGCTCGACCTCGGCCGCGAGCTGCGCCGGATCGAGTGCGAGCAGTTCGTCAGCATGCGCGGTGTGCGCGGACCACACGAGCGACACGTGGCCGTCCGGCAGCGGCAGCAGCGCAACGATCTCGCCTTCGTGAAACCATTGGTAGGCCGTCTCGCGGTGCGGCAGCGACGCCTTGAAGTTCGCGACGACGCCCGTCTGCCGGTAGTCGCGCCGCTCTACCCTGGCCCCTATTTGGGAGCGCACCCACGAATGCGCGCCGTCGGCGCCGACGACGAGATCCGCTTCGAGCACCTGCCCCGACGACAGCGTGAGCACGGCCGCGTCGTCGCGCACGTCGAAACCCTGCGCACGTGCGTCGAACCACGTGAGGTTCGGCTGGAATCGCAGCGCGGCGTCGAGCGACGCCTCGACCAGCGACGATTCGGCGATCCACGCAAGCTGCGGCACGGACGCCTGGTAGGCGGAGAAATGCAGTTCGGCATGCGCATCGCCATACACGCGCATGTCGTACACCGGCGCGAGCCGGCCATGGTCGAGCGCCTGCCAGACCCGCAGCCGCTCGAGCAACGCCTGCGAACTGGACGACAGCGCGTAGACACGCGTGTCGAACGCGAGATCCGCGGGGCGCGGCGTGGCCGGCTGGGCGAGCAAGGCTGTCTTGTAGCCGGACTGGGTCAGCGCGAGCGCGGCCGTCTTGCCGACGAGCCCGCCGCCGACCACGGCGACGTCGAAGGTGTGGTGGGCAGTCATGGCGGGCATTATAGCCGCGGGGCCAAACCCTTACGCGGCCGGACTTTGCGGGAAATCAGCAGAACCGCGGGCCGGGGCGCCGACGCGGCGGCCCGCCGCATCGGCCGTTCGGCGCCCAGCCCGGAATCCGGGGCGCCGGCACGGTACAATAGCGTTTTTGACCGTCGGCCCGCCGCGCTCCATGCGCCGGCCGCCCTTTTTTCCCGCGCCGCCGTGCCCTGTCCGGCCGCGCCGCCTCACCCGTCCGAAGGATTCCATGAGTCTCAAATGCGGCATCGTCGGCTTGCCCAACGTCGGCAAGTCCACCCTGTTCAATGCGCTGACCAAGGCCGGCATCGCCGCCGAGAACTACCCGTTCTGCACGATCGAGCCGAACGTCGGCATCGTCGAAGTGCCGGATACGCGCCTGAAGGCGCTCTCCGAGATCGTCAAGCCGGAGCGTGTCGTGCCGGCCGTCGTCGAATTCGTCGACATCGCGGGCCTCGTCGCGGGCGCGAGCAAGGGTGAAGGCCTCGGCAACCAGTTCCTCGCGAACATCCGCGAAACCGACGCGATCACGCACGTCGTGCGCTGCTTCGAGGACGACAACGTCATTCACGTCGCCGGCAAGGTCAGCCCGATCGACGACATCGAAGTGATCAACACCGAACTGGCGCTCGCCGACCTCGGCACCGTCGAGAAGGCGCTCACGCGCTACTCGAAGGCGGCGAAGTCGGGCAACGACAAGGAAGCGGCGAAGCTCGTCGCGGTGCTTGAAAAGGTGCGCGCGCAACTCGACCAGGGCAAGGCCGTGCGCGGCCTCGCGCTGTCGGACGACGAAGAGGCGCTGCTCAAGCCGTTCTGCCTGATCACCGCGAAGCCGGCGATGTACGTCGCCAACGTGAAGGACGACGGGTTCGAGAACAACCCGCACCTCGAGGCGGTGCGCAAGTACGCGGAAAGCGAAAACGCGCCGGTGGTCGCCGTGTGCGCGGCGATCGAGGCGGAAATCGCCGATCTCGACGACGCGGACAAGGAAGCGTTCCTCGCCGACATGGGCATGGAAGAGCCGGGCCTCGACCGCGTGATCCGCGCGGGCTTCAAGCTGCTCGGCCTGCAGACCTACTTCACCGCAGGCGTGAAGGAAGTGCGCGCGTGGACGATCCACATCGGCGATACCGCGCCGCAAGCGGCCGGCGTGATCCACACCGACTTCGAGCGCGGCTTCATCCGTGCGCAGACGATCGCGTTCGACGACTTCGTCGCGTACAAGGGCGAGCAAGGCGCGAAGGAAGCCGGCAAGATGCGTGCGGAAGGGAAGGAATATGTCGTGCACGATGGCGACGTGATGAACTTCCTGTTCAACGTCTGACACCTGCATCGGCACGATGCCGTGCGATACGCATGGCATCGCGCAACGCGTGCCCCGGCACGAAAGACGAATGGCCCGACCGGCAAACGCCGCTCGGGCCATTTTCATGACCGGGGCTTGCGCCCCGCCGTCACGTCATTCGATCCGATCACGTCGCCGACACGCGCCGCCCCGCTTGCGCCTGCGCATCGCGCCCACGCTTGTTCAGCCACGACGCGAGCAGCACGATCAACGCCAGCACGGCGGTCGCGCCGACTTCCATCCGGTGCTCCTCGCTGACGAGCATCACGGTCAGCGTGCCGCAGATGAACAGGATCACGGCCCACGTGAGCCATGGGAACAGCCACATCCGCAGCGTCAGGTCGGTGCCGCCCGCTTCGAGCGTCTTGCGCATCCGCAACTGCGAGATCGCGATCACGAGATACACGAGCAGCGCGATCGCGCCCGAGGTCGCCAGCAGGAAGCCGAACACCTGTTCCGGCATCAGGTAGTTCGCGATCACGGTCAGGAAACCGAACGCGGTCGACGCCAGCACGGCCGCGCGCGGCGTGCCGGTCGAGTCGGTGCGATACAGGAAGGCCGGCGCGTCCTTGCGCCGGGACAGCGAGAACAGCATCCGCGACGCGGTGTACAACGCCGAATTCAGGCAGCTTGCGACCGACACGAGCACGATCACGTCGATGATCGCCTTCGCATTCGGCACGCCGATCAGCTCCATCGCGCGCTGATACGAGCCGTGCTTCGGCAGCAACGGGTCGTTCCACGGCACGATGGCCGCGACGACGAGGATCGAGCCGAGATAGAACAGCGTGATACGCCAGATGACGGAGTTCGTCGCGCGCACGATCTGGCGTTGCGGGTTGTCCGATTCGGCGGCTGCGATCGTCACGATCTCGGTGCCGAGGAACGAGAACATCGTCGTCAGCATCGCCGCGAGCACCGCGCTCGCGCCGTGCGGCATGAAGCCGTCGTGCACGAACAGGTTCGACACGCCCGACACGGCCGGCGCGGGAACGATGCCGACGATCGCCGCGCCGCCGATGCACAGGAACACGACGATCGCGACGACCTTGATCAGCGCAAACCAGAATTCGAATTCGCCGTAATTCTTGACGGAGAAGAGGTTGGTGACGGTAAGCAGCAGCGTGATGCCGAGCGCGAAGATCCACGTCGCGATGCCCGGGAACCACGCATTGAGGATAGTCGCGGCGGCGGTCGCCTCGATCGGGATCACGAGCACCCAGAACCACCAGTACAGCCAGCCGATCGTGAAGCCGGCCCAGTGGCCGATCGCGCGATCGGCATAGGTCGAGAACGACCCGCTGTCCGGATGCGCGACGGCCATTTCGCCGAGCATGCGCATCACCAGCACGACCAGCACGCCCGCGATCGCATACGCGAGTATCGATGCCGGCCCGGCTTCCGCGATCGCATGGCCGGAGCCGACGAACAAGCCCGCGCCGATGACGCCGGCAATCGACATCATCGTCACGTGACGCTGCTTCAGGCCAGTGCCGAGGCCCGTGTTGCTTCCACTCATCTGTCTCTCTCCAAAAAACGGTTCCGGTACGACCGGTGTCGCGTGAAGGCGGCGCGGGGAGTTGTCGTTGTCGAATCCGGCTGCGGCCGCGCATGCAATCGCACACGGGCACGAGGCCGGACCGGGCCGTTCCGGTCGGGTCGTCCGCGCAGTCTGCGAAGCTGCGGGTGCGATGCGGCGCGCCGGGCGCCGGCGCATCGCGTACGCCCGTTCCGTCGGCTGTCGTCAGCCGCCTTCGAAGCGAAGGAGTGTAAGCATCAAACGGTTCGTCACTAAGAACCAATTGAAGAATTTCGATGGAACCACTCGTTGCATCGATACGAACCGATGCAACGCTTGATCCGGTTCGGCGGCGGCTCGTGCGCCGGGCGCGCCGCTCAGTTCGCGTCGCGGGCGGCTTCGTCCCGCCACTTCGCCGGCACGCGTGCGTGCCATTCTCGCAGAAGCAGGTTTTTCACGGCGTCGGGATGCGCGGCCGACAGGCGTACCAGCACGATCGGCCAGCCGACATAGTGATCGGTCACGTAATACACGTCGGGCGCCGATTCGATCAGCCATGCGCGCTCGTCGGGGCCGACGCCCTTCACGACGAGCGTGTCGCCGTCCTCGCGCAGCCGCGCGAGCACTTTGCCCTTCACCTTGAGCGCGGGCGTGCCGTACGACGTGCCTTCCTCGACGCCGCGCCACGCCAATGCGATCTGCCGGACTTCGTCGAATGTCACGATGCCTCCCCGGCCCTGCGTCGATGGTTGACGGTCCGGCCACCTTACCGGAAATCGCGCGACGCGCCCAGCAGGTGGCGTTATCCGTCGGCCGCGCGCGCGGCGTCCGGCGCACGCCCGGTGGTCGCGACGATCGCGAACGCGATCGCATTCGCGGCGGCGCTCGCGAGGATCGGCACGAGATAGCCGCCGCCGGCATCGTAGATGAAGCCGGCGGCGGCCGGCCCGATCAGCGTGCCGAACGCGACGCTCGTGTACAGGATGCCGATGATCGCGCTCACGTTGCGGCCGCCGAAATAGTCCATCACGACCGCCGGCAGCACGGCGACCCAGCCGCCGTAGAACACGCCGAACACGAGCGCGAACGCAGCCAGCGTCGCGACGGTGCCGGCGCCCGCCCACGCGACCAGCGCGACGGCCATGCCGGCGAACATCGCGAGCAGCGACGCGCGGCGGCCGAAGCGGTCGGCAAGACCGCCGAGGAAGAAGCGGCCGGCCGTGCTGCCCACGCCGATCGCGCCGAGCAGCAGCACGGCCGTCGACGGCGCGACACCGTGATCGAGCGCATACGGCACGAGGTGAACGAACGGGACGAACACACCGAACGAGCAGACGAGGCAGGCCGCATAGAGACTCGCGAACGGCCGCGACGTGACGGCTTCGCGCACCGTCGCGCCGGCACGCACGTTCGCGCCGGTCGATGCAGCAGCGGCATTCCGGCTGCCATCGCCAGCGACATCGCCGTCCGGCAGCCATCCGCGCCTGTGCGGGTCGTTCTCGATCAGCAGCGACATGCCGGCTCCCAGCACGATCGCGATCGCCGCCAGCGTGAAATACGCACCGCGCCAGCCGACCTGCGCGATCAGCGCGGACGCGAGCGGCGGCATCGCCAGCGTGCCGACGCCGATCCCCGCGACCGCGAGCCCCGATGCGAACCCGCGCCGGCGCACGAACCAGCGCTGCACCGCGCCGACGGCCGGCACGTACGCGCAACCGACGCCGAGCCCGACACCGAGCCCGTACGCGACATAGACCTGCAGCAGCGTATGCGCGGCGCCGGCGGCCGCGAGCCCCGCGCCGGTCAGCAGCATCCCGGCGACGGCGAGCCGCCGCGAGCCGAAACGATCGGCCAGCGGCCCGCTGACGATGCCGAAGCCGAAGTACAGGAAGCCGGCGAGCGAGAACACGAGCGAGATCTGGCCGCGCGACGCGGCGAAATCCCGCTGCAGCGACTCGACGAACGCGCTGAACGTATACGCGCTGCCGAACCCGACGAACGTGACGGCGAACGCGGCCGCCACCACGTACCAGCCGTAGAAAAGGCGCGATGTGCCCGGGCGCTTCATGACGATGCTCCTTTCGGGTTCCACCGGCTGCCGGGCGGCGTCCGGGTTGTCCCGTGGATATAGTTGAACTATGTTGATCGCATCGGCCGCCCGCAGGCAGCCGCGAAACGTGCGATCCGATGTGTCGACGGTACTCGCGCGTACGCGTCGCCTCAAACCATATTTCGTCGGCCTTTCGCTTTAGAAAAACTGAATGAATCGTTCCCGCCTGCCGCCGCTCAACGCCTTGCGCGCCTTCGAAGCCGCCGCCCGCCACCTGTCGGTGAAGTCGGCGGCCGAGGAGCTGTCGGTCACGCCCGGCGCAGTGAGCCAGATGATCCGCACGCTGGAGACCCATCTCGGCGTGCAGCTGTTCGAGCGCGTGAACCGCGGCATCCTGCTGACGGCCGCCGGCCGCGACTACCTGCCGCCCGTGCGCAACGCGTTCCGGCAGATCGCCGATGCGTCGCAGCGCGTGTCGAGCGCCGCCGACAGCGGCGTGCTGACGGTGAGCGTCACGCCGTTCTTCGCGTCCGCGTGGCTCGTCCCGCGCCTCGCGCAGTTCCGGCAGGCTATCCCCGACGTCGACCTGCAGGTCGTCACGAGCCATGCGCTCGCGGATTTCGCGCGCGACGGCGTCGACGTCGCGATCCGCCACGGCCTCGGGCGCTACGTCGGGCTGTGCAGCGAACGGCTGCTGACGGTCGAAATCGTCGCGCTCGCGTCGCCCGACCTCGTCGCGCGGCTCGGCATGCCGGCGACGCCGGCCGCGCTCGTCGGCTGGCCGCAACTGCACGACGCCGAACGCAAGGGCTGGCACATCTGGTTCGGCGCGCAGCGGATCGACGATTTCGGCCCGCCGCGCGGCCCCGCGTTCGACGACTCGGGCCTGCTGCTGCAGGCGATCGTCGCCGGCCAGGGCGCCGGGCTGCTGCCGGCCGCGATGGTGCGCGGCGAGCTGGCGAGCGGCCGGCTCGTGCAGCTTGCCGACGCCGCATGGCTCGACGATTTCGCGTACTACCTCGTCTATCCGCCGCATCACGCGGAACGGCCGAAGGTTGCCGCGTTCCGCCGGTGGATTCTCGACGCCGCGCAGGCCGACGGCGCGGCGTCGATGTCCGGCGCGGCGTAGCGTCGCGCGGCGCCACGGCGTCGATCCGCTAACATGCGGCGCGGGCCACCGGCCCGGCATCGACGACAACGAACAGAACGAGAGAGACCATGCGTGCCCTGCTCCATCGCGCGACCCATGTCGCGGCCCTGTCCGCGGCCCTGTCCGCCGCGCTCTTCGTCGCGGGCGCCGCGTTGCCCGCTTCCGCGCACGCGTATCGCGCGCCGCCCGGCTACGGCAACGAAGCCGATCTCGACCGTCACGACACGTATCGCAACCGCGACGGCGAAACCGTGCATGCGCCCGCGCATTCGAAATCGGGCCGTGTGCCGAACGGCGCGAGCGCGCGTTGCCGCGACGGCACGTACAGCTTCAGCCGCCACCGGCGCGGCACGTGCTCGGGGCACGGGGGCGTCGCCGCATGGCTGTAAGCGCGGGTCGGCCGAATGGCCTGCACCGCGCCAGCTGCGGCCGGCGGCGAAGTACAATACGCGCTCGCACCGCCGCGCCCCGCGCGGCACGCTCCGTACCGAATCACCCGACGCCGCCACGCCCGCGCGCTGCGCGGCCGTCTCAACCACTTCTGACTTTCACACCGAAATGGCCCAATACGTTTTCACGATGAACCGGGTCGGCAAGATCGTGCCGCCCAAGCGCCAGATCCTGAAGGACATCTCGCTGTCGTTCTTTCCCGGCGCGAAGATCGGCGTGCTCGGCCTGAACGGCTCGGGCAAGTCGACGCTGATCCGCATCATGGCGGGCATCGACAAGGACATCGAAGGCGAAGCGACGCCGATGCCGAACCTGAACATCGGCTACCTGCCGCAGGAACCGCAGCTCGATCCGACGAAGACCGTGCGCGAAGCCGTCGAGGAAGGCCTCGGCGACCTGTTCCAGGCGAACAAGAAACTGGAAGAAATCTACGCTGCGTATGCCGAGCCGGACGCCGACTTCGACGCGCTCGCAGCCGAGCAGGCGAAATACGAGGCGATCCTCGCGTCGAGCGACGGCGGCAGCCCCGAGCAGCAGCTCGAAGTGGCCGCCGACGCGCTGCGCCTGCCGGCGTGGGATGCGAAGATCGAGCACCTGTCGGGCGGCGAAAAGCGCCGCGTCGCACTCTGCAAGCTGCTGCTCGAAAAACCCGACATGCTGCTGCTCGACGAACCGACCAACCACCTCGACGCCGAATCGGTCGACTGGCTCGAGCAGTTCCTGGTGCGCTTCCCGGGCACCGTCGTCGCCGTCACGCACGATCGCTACTTCCTCGACAACGCGGCCGAGTGGATTCTCGAACTCGACCGCGGTCACGGCATTCCGTGGAAGGGCAACTACAGCAGCTGGCTCGACCAAAAGGAAGAGCGCCTGAAGCAGGAAGAGGCGTCGGAATCCGCGCGCCAGAAGGCGATCAAGAAGGAACTGGAGTGGGTGCGCCAGAACCCGAAGGGCCGTCAGGCGAAGTCGAAGGCGCGTATCGCGCGCTTCGAGGAGCTGAGCAGCCAGGAATACCAGAAGCGCAACGAAACGCAGGAAATCTTCATTCCGGCCGGCGAGCGCCTCGGCAACGAAGTGATCGAGTTCAAGAACGTCAGCAAATCGTTCGGCGATCGCCTGCTGATCGACAATCTGAGCTTCAAGATCCCGGCCGGCGCGATCGTCGGCATCATCGGCCCGAACGGCGCCGGCAAGTCGACGCTGTTCAAGATGCTGACCGGCAAGGAACAGCCGGATTCGGGCGAAGTCGTGATGGGCCCGACGGTGAAGCTCGCGTACGTCGACCAGAGCCGCGACGCGCTCGACGGTTCGAAGACGGTGTTCGAGGAAATCTCGGGCGGCGCCGACGTGCTAACGGTCGGCAAGTACGAAACGCCGTCGCGCGCATACATCGGCCGCTTCAACTTCAAGGGCGGCGACCAGCAGAAGATCGTCGGCAACCTGTCCGGCGGCGAACGCGGCCGCCTGCACCTCGCGAAGACGCTGATCTCGGGCGGCAACGTGCTGCTGCTGGACGAACCGTCGAACGACCTCGACGTCGAAACGCTGCGTGCGCTGGAAGACGCGCTGCTCGAATTCGCGGGCTCGGTGATGGTGATCTCGCACGATCGCTGGTTCCTCGACCGGATCGCGACGCACATCCTCGCGTTCGAAGGCGATTCGCAGGTCACGTTCTTCGACGGCAACTACCAGGAGTACGAAGCCGACAAGCGTGCGCGCCTCGGCGAGGAAGCCGCGAAGCCGAAGCGCCTGCGCTACAAGCCGATCAGCCGCTGATCGGCGCGGCCCGGGCGCCCGGCGCCGCGATCGCGCGGCGCCGGATGCCGAAAGCGGCCGCATCCGGAACGGCACAACGAAAAAGCGAGCCCTTGGCTCGCTTTTTTTTCGCCCGACGTTCGCCCCGCCGCTTACGCGAGCGCGCCCAGCTCGCGCAGCCGCGCCTCGGTCGTCGCCGCGCTCGTATGATGAATGCCGTGCCAGCCGAGCGCCGTCGCAGCCGCGGCGTTCTTCGCGTTGTCGTCGATGAACACGAGCTCGTGCGGCGCGATGCCTGGCAGGTGCGGATCGATCCGCGCATGCATCTCGCGGTAGATCGCCGGATCGGGTTTCACGAGCTTCACGCGGCCCGACACGACGATGTCCTTGAACCGGCGCAGCACCGGGAAGTTGTCCCATGCATACGGAAACGTCTGCGCGGACCAGTTCGTCAGCCCGAACAGCGGCATCCCTTGCGCGTCCAACCGGTCGACGAGGGCCGCGCCCTCTTCGAGCACGCCGCCGATCATCTCGTGCCAGCGCGCGTAGAACGCGCGGATCAGCGCTTCGTGCTCCGGAAACTTCGCGACGAGTTCGGCCGTGCCTTCCTCGATCGTCTGCCCGCCGTCCTGGCGGACCACCCAGTCCATCGCGCACACGTGCGTGAGGAACCAGCGGCGCTCGGCATCGTCGGGAATCAGTTCACGGTAAAGGTACTCGGGACTCCAGTCGATCAGCACGCCGCCGAAATCGAACACCACTGCCTTGATCGTCATGCGAACTCCGTGGCGAGCACGTCTGCGAGCGGACGCGGCGTAACCGCGTTACCCGACAGCGAATTATTGTTCCAGATGAAGTGATGATGCGCGACGATCTGCGCCGCCGACAGGTGAGCGCGCTCGTTCGTCGTGTGCAGATCGGACACGACCGTCGTCCGGTAGCCGAGCAGCGCGGCACGGCGCGCGGCCGAATCGACGCAGAACTCGGTCGCATAGCCGCAGATCAGCACCGAACGGATGCCATGGCGATCGAGCTGCACCGCGAGCAGCGTGTCGTGGAACGCGTCGCTCGCCTGCTTGCGCACACGCCAGTCGTCGCGACCGACGATGAGCCCCGCATGCAGCTCCCAGCCCGGCGTGCCGGGCACGATGTCGTCGTCCGCGTCGCCGTCGTGCTGCACGAAGCACACCGGCGCGTTCGCCGCGCGCGCCGCCGCCGTCAGCCGGTTGATGCCCGACACCACGTCGTCGAGCCGGTACGCGGGCTGCGACCGCTCCACCAGCCCGCGCTGCATGTCGACCACGATCACCGCAGTGTCCGCCATGACTTGCCCTCGCTGTGATTGTTCCGCCGTCGTGCGGTCGCTATCCGGCCGCCCTCCAGCCATTACCGCGCGTTGCGTCAGATCGGCTGCGTGCGCGCATCGAGCCACGCCTTCGCGTCGCCGCTCAGGTGCCGGCCGACGCGCTCGCGCACTGTCGCGTGATACGTGTTCAGCCACGCGCGCTCTTCGTCGTGCAGCATCTCGATGAGCACGCAGCGCGTGTCGATCGGGCACAGCGTCAACGTCTCGAACGCGAGGAAATCGCCGAATTCCGTCTGCCCGGCCGCACGGTTCACGACCAGGTTCTCGATCCGGACGCCCCACTGGCCCGGACGGTACACGCCCGGCTCGATCGACGTGATCATCCCCTCTTCCATCGCCGTGTACGGCTCGGCCGGCGCGTAGTGCGAGATGACCTGCGGCCCTTCGTGCACGTTCAGGAAGTACCCGACGCCATGCCCGGTGCCGTGGCCGTAGTCGAGCCCGGCCGCCCACATCGGCGCACGCGCGATCGCGTCGAGCATCGGCGAGCGGATGCCGCGCGGGAAGCGGGCGCGCGACAGCGCCATCATCGATTTCAGCACGATCGTGAAATCGCGCCGCTGCAGGTCGCTGACGGTGCCGACCGGCACGACGCGCGTGATGTCGGTCGTGCCCGTCATGTACTGGCCGCCCGAATCGATCAGCAGCAGCCCGTCGCCGGCGATCGTCGCGTGCGACTCGCGCGTCGCATGGTAGTGCGGCATCGCGCCGTTCGCGTTGAAGCCGGCGATCGTCGCGAAGCTCGCCGACACGTAGCCGGGGCGGCGCGCGCGCGCGGCCGTGAGCTTTTCCTCGATCGTCAGCTCGGTGATCGTCTCGCGATTGACGGCCTGTTCGAACCACGCGAAGAATTCCGCGAGCGCGGCGCCGTCGTGCTCCATCGTCACGCGCACGTGCTCGATCTCGGCGGACGTCTTGCGCGACTTCGCGAACGTCGACGGATTCACGGCCTCGATGAGCTTCACGCCGGCCGGCACGGCCTCGAGCGTGCCGAACGTCACGCGGCGCGGGTCGATCAGCAGCGTCGCGCCGTCGGGCAGCGCCGCGAGCGACGCACGCGCGGCGTCATAGGCGCGGACGTCGACGCCATCCTGCGCGAGCGACGCGGCCAGCGCCGGCGGCACCTTGCCGTCGGCGACGAACAGCGTCGCGCGATCGGTGCCGATCATTGCGTGCGCAACGAACACCGGATTGAAGTTGACGTCGGCGCCGCGCAGGTTGAACAGCCACGCGAGATCGTCGAGCGTCGACACGAAGTGCCATTGCGCGCCCTGCGCGTGCATCGCGCGGCGCACGTCGGCGAGCTTGCTCGCGCGCGTCGTGTCGGCCTGCGGCGCGACGTGCTCGAATACCGCGTCCCCGGGCAGCCCCGGCCGCTCCGGCCAGATCGCATCGAGCAGGTCGACGTCGGTACGCAGCGCGATGCCGCGCGCGCTCAGCGCGGCCGTCAACCCGCGCGCGGCCGCAACGCCGAGCACGGCGCCGTCGACCCCGACCGTCGCGCCGGCCGCCACGTTCCGCGCGAGCCAGTCGACGTGCGGTGCGCTCTGCTGCCCGCCCGTCATCTTCATCAACTGCACGCCCGTGCCCGCCAGTTCGGCATCGGCCTGCACCCAGTAGCGGCTGTCGACCCACAGCCCCGCGAAATCCGCGGTCACGACCAGCGTGCCGACCGAGCCCGTGAAGCCGGACAACCAGCGGCGCGCCTGCCAGCGCTCGGGCAGGTATTCGGACAAGTGGGGATCGGCGGACGGCACGAGATAGGCGGCCAGATTCTCGCGCGCCATGGCGTCGCGCAGCAGCGCGAGACGGGCCGGCACCGGCGAGACTTCGGGGAGACGGGCATTCATGATTTCACCTGAGAGCATTCAGCGACGGGCCGACAGCGCGACCGTCACGGCTACGGCGAGGAACGCGACGCCGGTGCAGACCGGCCATTCGAGCGTCTCGCCATCGTAAAACAGTCCCGAGAGATTGCCGACCATGCGGGCGGCGGCCGCGCCCACGATGCCGACGAGCACCGCGATCCACCACGCCGGCCGGCCCGTGCGCCGCAGCGGATGCAGCCAGCGGCCGAACAGCCCGACGGCCGCTCCCAGGACAAGGATTCCAAACCAGTTCATTCAACGCCTTCTATAAATTCAGATTCGTCCCATAGGCGTGAACGCTGCCAGCGGCTAGCATCGATTCATCCATCGAACCCGAGACCAGCCGGGCGCCGCGAACATTCGAGTGTAGGGGCCGACTCGACGTTATGGCAAGCGCACACCGGCTGCCGTATTGAAGAAATCCTCATGCGAATCGCTCTGATCGATCCGGAATCGCGTCATACCGCACTCCTGAACCGCCTGCTCTTCGCGGGCGGCCACGTGTGCCATGCGTTTTCGTCCAGCACCGCATTCTTCGAGTGGCTCGCTGCCGACAACACCTGCGACATGCTGGTCACCGGCCACTGGGCCGGCGACCAGCCGGCGCAGGAAGTCATCCCGCGCGCGCAGGCGGTCCTGCCCGGATTGCCGGCCATCGCGGTGATGCAGTCGGCGCGCGAAAGCGAAATCGTGTCGTGCCTGCACGCCGGCGCCGACGATTGCCTCGTGCGCCCGGTGAGCGGGCCCGAGCTGCTCGCGCGCGTCAACGCGCTGAGCCGGCGCGCCGGCGTACGGCGGGCGCCCACCCGCTCGCGCGAAATGTATGGCGAATACGCGTTCGACGCCACGCATTGGCTCGTGCGTTTCGGCGACGCAATCGTTTCACTCACGCCGAAAGAGTTCCGTTTCGCACAATTGCTGTTCACGAACCTGTCGCGACCCGTGTCGCGCGCGCACATCCTGGAAACGGTATGGGCACGCCGCCGCGACATGAAGTCGCGCACGCTCGACACGCACGCGTCCCGGCTGCGCAGCAAATTGCAGCTGCTTCCGGAGCGCGGCTACCAGCTGTTGCCGCTCTACGGCTTCGGCTATCAGCTCGACCGCGTACCGATCGAGCCCCCAAATTCGCGGCCGCGCCACGCCGATGCCCGGTATGCGGCGAGTGAGGAAATCGCCGAAACGCTATAATATGGGGCTAAACGATAGCCCTCGATATGCAACTCCTCACGATCGGAATCAATCACCACACTGCGCCTGTCGCCCTGCGCGAACGCGTGGCGTTTCCGCTCGAGCAAATCAAACCGGCTCTCGTTACGTTCAAGAACGTGTTTCTCGGCCCGCAGGCGCCCAATACGCCCGAAGCGGCGATCCTCTCCACCTGCAACCGCACCGAACTGTATTGCGCGACCGACGATCGCGCGGCCCGCGAAGGCGCGATCCGCTGGTTGTCGGAGTATCACCGGATCCCGGTCGACGAGCTCGCGCCGCACGTCTATGCGCTGCCGCAGTCGGAAGCGGTCCGGCACGCGTTCCGCGTCGCCTCCGGCCTCGATTCGATGGTGCTCGGTGAAACCCAGATTCTGGGCCAGATGAAGGATGCCGTTCGCACCGCGACGGAAGCCGGCGCGCTCGGCACCTATCTGAACCAGTTGTTCCAGCGCACGTTCGCGGTCGCGAAGGAAGTGCGCGGCACGACCGAAATCGGCACGCAGTCGGTGTCGATGGCCGCCGCCGCGGTTCGCCTCGCGCAGCGGATCTTCGAAAAGGTGTCGGATCAGCGTGTGTTGTTCATCGGCGCCGGCGAAATGATCGAGCTGTGCGCGACGCACTTCGCCGCGCAAGGCCCGCGCGAACTCGTCGTCGCGAACCGTACGGCCGAACGCGGCCAGCGGCTCGCCGAACGCTTCAACGGCCGCGCGATGCCGCTGGCCGATCTGCCCACCCGCATGCACGAATTCGACATCATCGTGTCGTGCACCGCATCGACGCTGCCGATCATCGGCCTCGGCGCGGTCGAGCGCGCGGTGAAGGCGCGCCGTCACCGTCCGATCTTCATGGTCGACCTCGCGGTGCCGCGCGACATCGAGCCCGAAGTCGGCAAGCTGAAGGACGTGTTCCTCTACACCGTCGACGATCTCGGCGCGATCGTGCGCGAAGGCAATGCATCGCGCCAGGCCGCGGTCGCCCAGGCCGAAGCGATCATCGAGACGCGCGTGCAGAATTTCATGCAATGGCTCGACACGCGCAGCGTCGTGCCGGTGATCCGTCACATGCATACGCAGGCCGACGCGCTGCGCCGGGCCGAAGTCGAGAAGGCGCAGAAGCTGCTCGCGCGCGGCGACGATCCGGCGGCCGTGCTCGAAGCGCTTTCGCAGGCGCTGACCAACAAGCTGATCCACGGCCCGACGAGCGCGCTCAACCGCGTCAACGGCGCCGATCGCGATTCGCTGATCGACCTGATGCGCGGCTTCTACCAGCACGCGCCACGCTCGAACGACCCGTCCGGCCACTAGCGCCGCTCGCCCTGCCGCCGGCCGGTCGTCGTTCTGCCGCCGGTCTATCCTTTCCGAATACCCCTTGCCCGGGAGCGCCGCTCCACACCATGAAGACGAGCATGCAACGCAAGCTCGACCAGCTTTCCACACGGCTGGCCGAACTGAACGACCTGCTGAGCCGCGAAAACGTCACGGCCGACCTCGACCAGTACCGCAAGCTGACACGCGAACATGCCGAACTCGGCCCGGTCGTCGAGCAATACGCGTTATGGCGCCAGTCGCGCAGCGACGAGACGGCCGCGCAGGAACTGCTCGCCGATCCGTCGATGCGCGATTTCGCGGAAGACGAAATCCGCAGCGCGCGCGAGGACATGGCGCGCCTCGAGACCGAGCTGCAGAAGATGCTGCTGCCGAAGGACCCGAACGACGACCGCAACATCTTCCTCGAAATCCGTGCCGGCACGGGCGGCGACGAATCGGCGCTGTTCGCGGGCGACCTGCTGCGCATGTACCTGCGCTTCGCGGAACGCCAGCGCTGGCAGGTCGAAATGATGTCGGAAAGCGCGTCGGACCTCGGCGGCTACAAGGAAGTGATCGTGCGGATCGCGGGCCAGGGCGCGTATTCGCGCCTGAAGTTCGAATCGGGCGGCCATCGCGTGCAACGCGTGCCGGCCACCGAGACGCAGGGGCGCATCCATACGTCCGCGTGCACGGTCGCCGTGATGCCGGAAGCCGACGAGATCGGCGAGGTCGAGATCAATCCGGCCGACCTGCGCATCGACACGTTCCGCGCGTCCGGCGCGGGCGGCCAGCACATCAACAAGACCGATTCGGCGGTGCGCGTCACGCACCTGCCGACAGGTATCGTCGTCGAATGCCAGGACGACCGCTCGCAGCACAAGAACAAGGATCGCGCGCTGAAGGTGCTCGCCGCGCGCATCAAGGACAAGCAGTATCACGAGCAGCATGCGAAGGAAGCGGCGACGCGCAAGAGCCTGATCGGCTCCGGCGACCGTTCGGAGCGGATCCGCACGTACAACTTCCCGCAGGGCCGGATGACCGACCACCGGATCAACCTGACGCTGTACCGGCTCGAGGCGATCATGGACGGCGATCTCGACGAACTGATCGGCGCGCTCGTCACCGAGCACCAGGCCGAGCTGCTCGCGTCGCTCGGCGAAGCCGACTGAGGCCGCGATGTCCGACACCACCGCCGACGCGCTGCTGCGCGCCTCGCCGCTCGACCCGGTCGATGCACGCGTGCTGCTCGCGCACGCGCTTGGCTGGACCCGCACGCAACTGATCACGCGCGGCGACGCGCCGCTCGACGCCGCCGCGGTCGAACGCTACCGCGCGCTCGAAGCGCGGCGCATCGCCGGCGAGCCCGTCGCGCAATTGGTGGGGATGCGCGAGTTCTTCGGCCGCCCGTTCGAGGTGACGCCCGACGTGCTGATCCCGCGCCCCGAAACCGAGCTGCTCGTCGAAGCCGCGCTCGATGCGATCGACGGGCTGCCGCACGCAGCCGTGCTCGATCTCGGCACCGGCAGCGGCGCGATCGCCGTGTCGATCGCGGCCGAGCGTCCCGATGCGCGCGTGTGGGCGCTCGACCGTTCGCCCGACGCGCTCGCCGTCGCGCAACGCAATGCCGACAAGCTGCTCGGCACGCCGCGCCCCGGCGGCCCGCTGCACTGGCTGCAGAGCGACTGGTACGCGGCGCTCGATCCCGCGCTCGCGTTCGATACGATCGTCAGCAACCCGCCGTACATCGCGCAGCACGATCCGCACCTCGGACAAGGCGACCTGCGTTTCGAGCCGCGCGGCGCGCTCACCGACGATGCCGACGGCCTCAGCGCGATCCGCACGATCGTCGCGGGCGCCGGCGCCTATCTGAAACCGGGCGGCACGCTCTGGATCGAGCACGGCTACGACCAGGCCGAAGCCGTCCGCGCGATACTGGCGTCGCACGGCTTCGTCGCGGTCGAATCGCGCGCCGATCTCGCCGCCATCGAACGCACGACCGGTGGCCGCCTGCCGGGCTGACGCCCGTCCCGCCCGGTTGAAATCCGCTATCATTTCGATCTAACGCCCCGCAAACGCAAGGTCAGTCATGGACACCCAACAACGTATCAAGCAAATCGTCGACGAAAATCAGGTCGTGCTCTTCATGAAGGGCAACGCGCAATTCCCGATGTGCGGCTTCTCGGGCCGCGCCGTGCAGGTGCTGAAGGCCTGCGGCGTCGACCAGTTCAAGACGGTCAACGTGCTCGAGGACGACGAAATCCGCCAGGGCATCAAGGCATTCTCGAACTGGCCGACCATCCCGCAGCTCTACGTGAAGGGCGAATTCATCGGCGGCTCGGACATCATGATGGAGATGTACCAGTCGGGCGAACTGCAGCAACTGTTCGCCGCCGCTTAAACGCGGCACCCGCCCCCTTTCGATGGCATCTCCCAGCGTGCCGCCACGCCGGCTGATCGTCGCGATCACCGGCGCCACCGGCGCGATTTACGGTGTGCGGCTGCTCGACCTGCTGCGCGCCGCCGGCGGCGTCGAAACGCACCTGCTGATTTCGAACGCCGGCTGGCTCAACATCCAGCATGAACTGAAGCTGCCGAAAGCCGATGTCGAAAGCCGTGCGGACGTCGTGCATTCGGTGCGCGACGTCGGCGCGACGATCGCGTCGGGTTCGTTCGCGACCGACGGCATGGTGATCGCACCCTGCTCGATGAAGACGCTCGCGAGCGTCGCGCACGGGCTGTCCGACAACCTGATCACGCGCGCGGCCGACGTTACCCTGAAGGAACGCCGCCGTCTCGTGCTGATGGTGCGCGAAACGCCGTTCAACCTCGCGCATCTGCGCAACATGACCGCCGTCACCGAAATGGGCGGCATCGTCTTTCCGCCGCTGCCGGCGTTTTACGCGATGCCGAAGACGATCGAGGAACTCGTCGACCAGACCGTCACGCGCGTCCTCGACCTCTTCGCGCTCAGCGCGCCGCTCACGACGCCGTGGGCCGGCATTCGGCACGCGCAGTAACCACGCCGCTTTTGAGCGCATCTCCCCGATCTGAGCGGCAATTCCGCCGATTTCCCGCCTTCGGATGCGAATCGGCATTCGGCTGACCGCCGTCACCACGATTATCAACGGGCACGCGTCAATCAAATTCCCGTTCGCCGATTTATCAATGCACGGTGCGCGCCTATAGTCACAGGCAAACCCTTTTGCAGGCCACCACCATGAACCGCTTGCCTTCGCTGTACCTGTCCCACGGCGCCCCGACGCTGCCGATCGACCCGGCGCTGCCGTCCGGCGCGTTCACGCACCTCGGCGCCGAACTGCCGCGCCCGCGCGCGGTGCTGATGCTGTCCGCCCACTGGGGCACGCAACAGCCGGTCGCGAGCGTCGCCGCGCATCCGGACACGATTCACGACTTCTACGGTTTCCCGCAGGCGCTGTACGACATCCGCTATCCGGCGCCGGGCGCGCCCGACGTCGCCGAGCGCGCGGCCGCGCTGCTGAACGCGGCCGGCATCGCAACCGCGACGACCGAACACGGCCTCGATCACGGCGCGTGGGTGCCGATGCTGCTGATGTTTCCGGAAGCCGACGTGCCGGTCGCGCAACTGTCGATCCAGCCGCGCGCGGACGCCGCGCATCACTTCGCGCTCGGCCGCGCGCTGCGGCCGCTGCGCGACGACGGCGTGATGGTGATCGGCTCGGGCCAGATCACGCACAACCTGCGCGCCGCCGATTTCGGCGCGGCGCCCGAGGATGCGGACCCGCGCGTCGCGGAATTCACGGACTGGTTCGAGGCGAGACTTGCCGCGCGCGACGTCGACGCGCTGCTCGACTACCGTCGGCAGGCGCCGCACGCGGCGCTGATGCATCCGACCGACGAGCACCTGCTGCCGGTCTTCGCGGCGCTCGGCGCGGCGGACGACGACTACCGGCTCGGCATCCAGTCGCTCGGCACCTACCAGCGCGTGCTCGCGATGACGAACTACGTGTTCGCGAGCGCCGGCGCCTGAGCCGCGGCGCAACCGCCGGGCCAGCAAAAAGCCCGCCCGGGCATCGCTCGGGCGGGCTTCTTTTATCCCTGCATCCTGCCGCCGCCGAATCCGGCGACAGGTCAGCCGTCAGACACCGACCCCTTCGAGGATCTCGTCGTGCGACTCGCGCTCGTCGAGATACTGGGTCCGGTAACCGGTATTCACGCCCCAGAAGTAGAACACCAGCGAGATTGCCGCGACGACCAGCATGTCCCAGCCGTACGGCAGCATGCCGTAACCGCCGAATTCCTTGCTGCCGATCAGCGACAGCACGGCCATCGTCGGCAGATACGCGACCAGCCACCATGCGGCCTTCAGGTCGGCGCCCCAGCCGGTCCAGCCCGACTTCGCCTGGAAGTAGAAATACACCGGCAGCGCAACGATCATCAGCAGGATGATTTCGCCCGTCAGCGGCCACTTTGCCCAGTACAGGATCAGCGATGCGCACACGAACGCGAACGGCGCGATCAGCTTCATCAGCGGAATCGACAGCGGACGCTCGATGTCGGTCGCCGAACGGCGCAGCGCCATCAGGCTGATCGGACCGGTCAGGTACGAGATCACCGTCGCGACCGAGATCACCGCTGCGAGCGAACTCCAGCCGCGGAAGAAGAACAGGAACACGAACGACACGAGCAGGTTGAACCACATCGCCTGGCGCGGCACGCCGTAGATCGGGTGCACGTTGCCGAACATCTTCGGCATCGTGTTGTTGCGCTCCATCGCGTAGATCATGCGGGTGGTCGTCGCCATGTAGGTCGTACCGGTGCCGCTCGGGCTGATGAACGCGTCGACATACAGCAGGACCGCGAGCCAGTTCAGGTTCAGCGCGATCGCGAGTTCCGCGAACGGCGACGAGAAGTTGAAGTGCGCCCAACCCTTCGCGACGTCGGCCGGGTCCACCGAACCGATATACGCCATTTGCAGCAGCACGTAGATCACGAGCGCGAGCAGGATCGACGTGATCACCGCGAACGGCACGCTGCGCGCCGGGTTGCGCGCTTCGCCGGCCAGGTTCACCGGGCTCTGGAAGCCGTTGAACGCAAACACGATGCCGCTCGTCGCGACCGCGGTCAGCACGGCCGACCAGCCGTACGGCGCGAAGCTCGTACTCGACGCGGTGCCGAGGTTCTCCGAGTGGAAGCTCGTCAGCATCAGGCCGAGGATCGTCAGGCCGGGGATCAGGAACTTGAAGATCGTGATCGCGGTGTTCGCCCGCGCGAAGGCCTTGACGCCCCAGTAGTTCAGCATGAAGTAGACGACGACCAGCACGGCCGACAGCAGCAGGCCGAGCGTCTGCAATTCACCGTTCACGAACAGTGCATGCGCCCACGGATACGGCCACGTGCTCATGTACTGGATCGACGCTTCGGCCTCGATCGGGATCACGGATACGATCGCGATCCAGTTGGCCCATGCGCTGATGAAGCCCACCAGCGAACCGTGCGAGTATCGCGCGTAGCGCACCATGCCGCCCGACTCGGGGAACATCGCGCCCAGTTCCGCATACGTCAGCGCAATCGCGAGAATCACGACAGCGCCGATGATCCATGCGCAGATCGCCGCCGGACCGGCAATCTTCGCGGCCTTCCAGGCACCGAACAGCCAGCCCGAGCCGATAATCGAACCCAGCCCCGTCAGCATCAATGCAAACGGGCCGATGTTCCGTTGAATAGAACTCTTCACATCCTCTCCTGTGTCTCAAAAAGCATGGTCGGCCGGCGGTCCGGGATCGGCTCGGACCGCACCGCGCACGCATTCTTGGGGGGAGGGTCACCCGATCGGGGCAACCCGTCCACGCGGCGCGTAGTTTAACGGTTGCACCTCGAACGTGGCGCCAAAATCGATCGGCCCCTACAAAAAATTCGCATCGCTTGCAAGCTTTGTAAACCTGATCTCCGCAATAACCCTGAGAGCATGGGAATACGGTTGACCGTCAGACCGATTAGCCGTATAAAGGACTTCGCAGGATTTCAAGTGGCGAGTGAATTGGTTCTTTCGTAGTTCGCCCATCAACGGTACTCCGGTTGGTCCTATTACCCCTTCCTTGATTTTCCGCACACCATGGGCTTCGGCCCCGTTTTATTTTTTTAGGAACAAGTAACATGGCAACCGGTACCGTCAAGTGGTTCAATGACGCAAAGGGCTTCGGCTTCATCACCCCGGAAGGCGGCGGCGACGATCTGTTCGCGCACTTCTCGGAAATCCGCGTCGAAGGCTTCAAGACGCTGCAAGAAAACCAGAAGGTTGAATTCGAAGTGAAGACGGGCCCGAAGGGTCTGCAAGCTGCGAACATCCGTCCGGTCTAAGCTGGCGCGATCATTCGTGTAAAAAAGCCCCGCTTCGGCGGGGCTTTTTGCTTTTGGGCGCCGGTCATCCTGAATGGCGACCGGTAACCGCCCGCCATTCAGCCGAACAGTCGCTGCGCGTGAATACCGAGACCCGTCGCGACACTCGCGAGGCGATCGCCGAACACCGGCTGCGCATCCGGGAACGCGCCGGCGAGCGCGCCCGACAGGAACGCGAGCCCCGTCGAACCGCCGGTGAAATACAGCGCACCGACATCGCGCGGCGCAACGCCCGCAAGCCGCACCGTCTCGCGCGCGGCGTCGACGATGCGCGCGGTATCGTCCCGGCTCGCGTCGACGAGGCGATCCGCGTCGAACGCGATCAGCAGATCTTCTTCCACGTCGTTCAGGTCGATCATCGTCTCCCCGCCCGCCGCGACGCCGATCTTCGCTTCTTCCGCGCGCGCCATCAGCGCATGCCCGAGCCGCTGCTCGACCACGCTCGTGAGCCGGTCGTACTGCCGCACATCCTGATACAGGTGCTTCATCAGCTTCAGCTCGCCGATCCGCTTCGGCGTGTAGACGGTGTTGATCAGGTGCCAGGTCGCGAGATCGAAGTAGATCTTGTTCGGCAGTTCGCGCCCTTCCGGGTCGAGCGAACGGTAGCCGAATGCAGGCAGGATCGCCGCCAGCTCGACACGCCGGTCGTAGTCGGTGCCGGCGACGTGCACGCCGTGGTGCGCGAGCACGTCGTCCTTGCGCTCGAGCCGCGCCATCCGCTGCGGGCCGACGCGCACCAGCGAGAAGTCGGACGTGCCGCCGCCGATGTCGGCGACGAGCACCAGACGCTCCGTCGGCTGGCGCGATTCGTAGTCGAACGCGGCGGCGATCGGTTCGTACTGGAAGTGCACGTCCGTGAAGCCGACCGATTGCGCGGCCGCCTCGAGCTGAGCCTGGGCGAGGCGATCGGCGCGCGGATCGTCGTCGACGAAGAACACCGGCCGGCCGAGCACCGCGCGGCCGATCGGCGCGCCCGCGCGCGCTTCGGCCTTGCGCTTCAGGTGCATCAGGAAGCGCGCGATGATTTCGGTGTACGCGATCGCACTGCCGTCGCCGAGATCGGTCGTCGTTTCCGCGAGCGGCGAGCCGAGGATGCTCTTCATCGAGCGCATCAGCCGGCCGTCGAAACCGTCGATATAGGAGGCCAGCGCCGCCCGGCCGTACTCGACCGTCTCTTCGTCGTTGTTGAAGAAGATCGCGGTGGGCAGCGTCAGGTGGTCGCCTTCGACGGGCGCGAGGCGCATGCCATCGCCGTCGGGCAGCGCCACGGCGGAATTGGACGTGCCGAAATCGATCGCGCAGTAAGTCATGGGAAATTGCCGCAGCAGGCCGGCGCGAAAACGGAAAGGACGGGCTTTTTAACATGAAGCCCGCAGGATCACAACCGGGGTCGGCCACCGGTGTCGCGCAACGGGCGCCGGCCGCGGCGCGCGGCGTGGCGCGCCGGGAACATGCGCGGGCAGGATGCGCGACGCAGCCCGCCCGCCTGCGGGGTCAGGCTGCCGTGTCGAAGCTCTTCTTCCACGCGCCCGCGTAGACGACTTCGCCGATCGCATGGCGCGTGCGCGGCGCCTTCTCGCGATCGCGCAGCACGGGATCGAGCTTGTCGACGTTGCCGTAGTGGCCGAGCGAGATGATCGACGCGATCGCGACGTCCGCCGGAATCGCGAACGCGTCGCGGAACGCCTTCGCGTCGAACCCGCTCATCTGGTGCGCGGCGAGGCCGAGCGCGTGCGCCTGCAGCACCAGCGACATCGCGGCGGCGCCGGCGTCGTACAGCGCGGTCGGCGCCGGCTCGCCCTTCGGCGTCAACGTGTGCGCGGTGACCGCGATCAGCACCGGCGCCGGCGCATTCCAGCCCTGGTTGAACGGCACCAGCGTCGCAAACGCGCGCTTGAACGCGTCTTCGTCCTGGGTGCGATCGAATACGATGAAACGCCACGGTTGCGCGTTGTACGCGGACGGCGCCCAGCGCGCCGCTTCGAGCACCGCGTGGAGATCGCCGGCGCTGACGGGTTCATCCGAATACGCGCGCGGGCTCCAGCGGCCCGCGATCAGATCGTGAATCGAAACAGTGGTGGGAGCAGGTTTGACGGACATGCGGTTCCTCGCTGACATCGATGAAGGGGCGCGAACGCCCGGCGAACCGCAAGCATACCTGCTTGAGCGACAGCGCGCCCGATGCTGCCGCGCTATGCAAATCTCCGTACGTGCAATGGCCGGCCGCAGCGGGTGCGGCCGGCCGGGCCGCCGCGATCAGGCTGCCTGCGCGGCCGCGCGCGACGGGCCGCGGTTGATCCGCAGCACGATCAGCGCGCCGACGATGCACAACCCGCCCGAGATCATCGACGCGATCGTATAAGTGCCGAGGCTCGCGCGCAGCAGCCCCGCGCCGAGCGCCGCGAACGCCGCGCCGAGCTGGTGGCCGGCGACGATCCAGCCGAACACGACCGGCGCCGCGGCCTTACCGAACACGTCGGTCGCGAGCCGCACGGTGGGCGGCACGGTCGCGATCCAGTCGAGCCCGTAGAACATCGCGAACAGCGGCAGCCCGAAGAAATCGATCCCGAACGCATGCGGCAGGTAGATCAGCGACAGCCCGCGCAGCCCGTAGTACCAGAAGAGCAGCACGCGGTTGTCGTAACGGTCGGACAGCCACCCCGACAGCGTCGTGCCGAACAGGTCGAACACGCCCATCGCCGCGAGCAGCGACGCGCCCTGCACTTCGGTCATCCCGTAGTCGCTGCACATCGCGATCAGGTGCGTGCCGACATAGCCGTTGGTGCTCGCGCCGCAGATGAAGAAGCTGAAGAACAGCAGCCAGAAGTCGCGCGAGCGGCTCGCCGTCAGCAGCGTGCGGAACGCGACCGCGAGCGGGTTCTCCTTCGTCGCGTCGGGCGCGGGCGGCGCATCGGCCGGCTCGCCGTACGGGCGCAACTGCACGTCGGCCGGCCGCTCGGGCAGCAGGAACGCGACGAGCGGAATCACGATCGCGGCCGCCACCGCGACGACCAGCACGACCGGCCGCCAGCCGTGGCGCTGCGCGATCGCCGCGAGCATCGGCAGGAACACGAGCTGGCCGGTGGCCGTGCTTGCGGTCAGGATCCCCATCACGAGGCCGCGCCGCGCATGGAACCAGCGCGTGACGAAGGTCGCGGACAGCGTCAGCGCGACGACGCCCGTCGAGCAGCCGACCATCAGCCCCCAGATCAGCACCATCTGCCAGCTCTGCGTCATCATCGACGACAGCGCGACGCCCGCACTCATCGTCACGAGCGCGGTGAGGATCGTCGGGCGCAGCCCGAAGCGCTGCATCGCGGCGGCCGCGAACGGGCCCGTCAGGCCGTACAGCGCGATGTTCACCGAAATCGCCAGCGAAATCGCCGCGCGGCTCCAGCCGAGCTCGCGCTCGAGCGGCACCATCAGCACGCTCGGCGTCGCGCGCGTGCCGGCCGCCGCCAGCAGGATCAGGAATACCACCGCCGCCGCGAGCCATCCGTAATGGAAGCGCCCGCCGATTCGTGTCACTGCCCAGTTCATCTTCATGTTCTCCAGTTGGCGGCTCCGGTGTCGTCGCACCGGCTCCGCCCCAACCAGGCCACCTCCGCCGCACACTGCATCGGCTGACCCGGGCCGATGCTTGGCATTTTTCCCGTCGATCCGGCCGGCATTGTTACCGGTCGGTCACAAGTGTGTTGCGATCGTAGTTACCAGTCGGTAACATGTCAAGCAATTCATCACGAAGTCGAGGGTCATCATGTCGGACATCGAGGTCGCCAAGCCGCTGGCGCGGCGCACGCGCCGGCCGATCGACGGCGCGACCGCGCAGGAGCACCTGCTGCGAGCCGCCGAGGAGCTGTTTTACAAGGAAGGCGTGCGAACGGTCGGCGTCGAGGCGGTGGTGGAGCGCGCGGGCGTCAACAAGATGAGCCTGTACCGCCAGTTTTCGTCGAAGGACGAGCTGATTCTCGCGTATCTGGAGCGGATGGACGCGTGCTTCTTCGAGCGGCTCGACACGAGCGCCGCGAAGCATCCGGGGCAGCCGAAGGCGCAGTTGATCCAGTACTTCGTCGATCTCGCCGAGCGGGCGACGCAAAAGGACTATCGCGGCTGCCCGTTCGTCAACGTCGCCGCCGAATTCCCGGATGCGTCGCACCCGGCGCGCGAACGCGTCGCGCAGAACAAGGCGCAACTGATGCAACGGCTCGTCGCGCTTTGCGAAGGCGCCGGCGCGCGACAGCCGAAGGCGCTGGCCGATGCGCTCGCGCTGGTGGTCGAAGGCATCTACGCGGCGAGCCAGACCTACCGGCACGGCGAAACGCCGATCGGCATTGCGCCCGCGCTCGTCACGCAGTTGATCGAAGCCGCCTGCGCGTGACGGCCGGCGCGCGCTCGTCCCCGGCGCGCCCGCTACAATGCCGCTCTCTTCGCCCTTTCGCCCGACTGGCATCACGATGACCGACACCCGCCCCGATTCGCACGACGACATCCTCGCCGCCACGCGGCACTGGCTCGCGCGCGCGGTGATCGGGCTCAACCTGTGCCCGTTCGCGAAAAGCGTCTACGTGAAGGAACAGGTGCGCTACGCGATCAGCGAAGCGACGACGCTGGAAGACGCGCTCGCCGAACTCGAAACCGAGCTGCGCGCGCTGGAAGCGGCGGACCCGCGGCAGGTCGATACGACGCTCGTGATCTACCCGCACGCGTTCGCCGATTTCGTCGACTACAACGATGCGCTGTTCTTCGCCGAGCGGCTCGTGCGGCAATTGCGGCTCGACGGTGTGCTGCAGATCGCGAGCTTCCATCCGCAATACCAGTTCGAAGGCGCCGAACCCGACGACATCGAGAACTACACGAACCGCGCGCCCTATCCGATCCTGCACCTGCTGCGCGAGGACAGCATCGCGCGCGCGGTCGACGCGTTCCCGGACGCGTCCGCGATCTACGAAAAGAATCAGGAAACGCTACGCCGCCTCGGCCACGAAGGCTGGCGCGAATGGATGCGCCGGCCGGGCGACGACGTGTGACGCGGCGTGCAACGTGGGGTGGCGCGGGCGCGATGCCCGCGCGGCCGCACGTCAGCCTTCGGCCGGCTCGACGGCGCCGCCGCCCGCCGCGGCGGCTTGCGCGACGAAGAAGCGCTGGTTGAGTTCGGCGAGCCCGAACATCGCGAGGATCTCGGTCAGCCGCTCGCCGGGCTTGCGGCGCGGCAGGTTCTTGTACTGCGCGATGATCAGCTCGTTCTTCATCGAATGCTCCCAGCCGACCAGCTCGGTCACGCTGACTTGGTAGCCGTGCGCTTCGAGCTGCAGGCAGCGCAGCACGTTGGTGATCTGGCTGCCGAATTCGCGCGTATGCAGCGGATGCCGCCATACCTCGGTCAGCGCATTCGCGAGCGACTTGCCCTTGTTCTTGCGCAGCACGCCCGCGACTTCCGCTTGGCAGCACGGCACCAGCACGATGTGCTGCGCGCGCTTCGCGAGCGCGAAGCGGATCGCGTCGTCGGTCGCCGTGTCGCAAGCGTGCAGCGCGGTGACGACATCGACCGTTTCGGGCAGTCGCGGCGACGTGATCGAATCGGCGACCGACAGGTTCAGGAACGACATGCCGCCGAACCCGAGCCGCGCGGCGAGTTCGGTCGAGCGCGCGACGAGTTCCTCGCGCGTCTCGATGCCGTACACGTGCGACGCAAACGCCGGCGTGCCGTGCCCCGGCTGCTGCTTGAAGAACAGGTCGTACAGGATGAAGCCGAGATACGACTTGCCGGCGCCGTGATCGACGAGCGTCACGTTGCCTTTGTCGGCCTGCACGCCGGCGAGCAGCGGCTCGATGAACTGAAACAGGTGGTAGACCTGCTTCAGCTTGCGGCGGCTGTCCTGGTTCAGCTTCCCGTCGCGGGTGAGGATGTGCAACTCCTTCAGCAGCTCGACGGACTGCTCCGGACGGATTTCGTGGGTCTTGTTCGACATCGTGAAGCGGCGCCGGGCCACGGTCTGTCGACCACGGCCCGGCGGCGGGAATTCGTGAGGAATGGCGGTAGTTTACCGAAAATACGCGCTCAGGCCCGGACGCCGAGCCGCCACAACGACGTGACCTCGGCCCGACGCGCCGCATGCAGCGGATCGTCGGCGTCCATCGACTTCGGATGCGCGGGGCGAATGTCGTCACGGCCGAGCACAACGAGGCCGGCTTCGTCGATCCACTGCAGCAAGGTGTCGCGCGGCCGCAGGCCGAGATGCTCGGCGAAATCGGACAGGATCAGCCAGCCCTCGCCGCCCGGCTCCAGATGCGCGGCCAGCCCTGCGAGGAAACCGCGCAGCATGCGGCTGTCCGGGTCGTAGACCGCGTATTCGATCGGCGCGCTCGGCCGGGCCGGCACCCACGGCGGGTTGCAGACCACGAGCGGCGCGCGGCCGGGCGGAAACAGGTCGGCTTCGACGATATCGACCCGGGCCGCGTGCCCGAGCCGCGCGACGTTCTCGCGCGCACAAGCCAGCGCGCGCGGATCCTGGTCGGTCGCGACGATGCGCTCGACGCCGCGCGAAGCGAGCACCGCCGCCAGCACGCCGGTGCCCGTGCCGATATCGAATGCGAGCGACGTCGCCGGCAGCGGCGCGCGCGCGACGAGCGCCACGTATTCGCCGCGCACCGGCGAGAACACGCCGTAGTGCGGATGGATCGGCGCGCCGCCGAGCGCCGGGATCGGCACGCCCTTCTTGCGCCATTCGTGCGCGCCGACGAGGCCGAGCAGTTCGCGCAGCGACACGACCGACGGCGCGCCGCCGGGGCCGTACGCCTCCTCGCAGGCCGCCCGCACGTCGGGCGCGCGGCGCAGCGGGATCGTGTAATCGGCGTCGAGCGGGATCAGCAGCATGCCGAGCGTGCGGGCGCGCTGCGATTGCGCGAGACGATGCAGATTGAACGCATCGACGCCGGCCGCGGCTTTCGCCTTCTTCGGCTTGCGTTCGACACGGCGCGCCATCGCCTGCACGAGCTGGCGCGCATTCTGGAAGTCGCCCTGCCAGACGAGCGCGGTGCCCTCGCAGGCGAGGCGGTAGGCCGCGTCGGCGGTGAGGCGGTCGTCGGCAGACACCGCGCGCTTCGGCGGTTGCACGCCGGCTTCGGAGCGCCAGCGCACGGCATGATCGACGCCGTCGGCGTCGGTCCAGTGGAAAACGGGGGAATCGGTCACGCGAACTCGGTACGGTTGGCTTCAACGGCGGCGAGAATTCACCGCGCGGACCACACCATACCGCGCTTTGCCCGACCCGGCAAAACAGGCGCCGCGACGGCCGCCCGAAAACGTTCGTCGCGGCGCAACCGTCAATCAGGCGAGATCGAAGGTTTCCGCAACGGGCGCGTCGCGCTTGACGGCCGCGATGCCGTTCTCGCGTGCCTGCTCGCTGCTGTACGTCTCGCTCGTGCCGATGACCTGGTGATTGGCCGCCTTCAGATTGAACATGGGCTCACCGTTGTGGGCGAGCTTCCGTTCGTAGCGCGCGTCGAGCGGCGCGTTTTCCCGTACGGACGCGATCCCGTTCCTCGCGCCGCTTTTCTCCTCGTACCGCTCGCTCGCGAGGATGATCTCGCCGTTCGCCGACTTCAGATGGAAGTAGTACTGACCGTTCGTGGCTTTCTTGAGCTCGAATTTTGCCGCCATGGATTTCCCCTAAAAGAATGTCCGACCCTCGGACATCGTCAAGTGTAGAGCCCACGCCGACGAAAATCGACACCCCACGGAGATAAGCGTTAAATATTGTTAAATGGTGAATTTTCAGACACATTTGACCGACGTTGCACATCAACCGGACGACCTAGCCGCCCCACCCCGGCATGGCCGGCAGCCGCAGCGTGCCCACGTCGCTGAAGTGCACGGTGCCCAGCACGCTGCCCGCGAGCCGGCCGCGCAGCGCATACGGTAGCTCGCCGTTCGCGGCCGCGCCGGGCAGGTTCCACGCCTGCCGCGCGGCCGCGAAAGCCGACACCGAAACCGGCACGTCGAGCACGGCTTCGCCGAACCGCGGCACGGTGCCCGCCCGGTCGCTGACGCCGCTTGCGAACGGCGTGCCGTTCAGGTCGAGCGCGACCGAGATGCCGTCGTAGTCGATAGGCGCATCGTTCGGATTCTGCACGCGCAACTTCAGGCTGAAGCGCATCTCGAGGCCCTGCCCGACCAAGGGGTCGAGCCCGGCGACCGACACGCGCACAGGCTCACGCGTGAGCGCCGCGCAACCACCCAGCAGGAACACGGCGGCGAACAGCAACAGCACGGCGCGCAACGGCGCGATACGGAACAGGGCTCGCGGCATGGGACAGCCTCCTCGCGGCAATCGATGAACGGGGTCGTCGCTGCATTGTACCGATCGTGCCGCCCTTCACCGGATTTCGTAGTTTCCGTGACGCCGCAAGATCGTTAATAGATTAAAACTACGAAATTTCCAGTCGAACGGAGAGCGCATTAATGCCTTTCAGCATTCAATGAAGCGCCAGGAATTCAATAGATGCGCTTTCTAATTTTTTCGTTTCCTTTACCCAAAACCATCAAGTATATTTACGCATCCTTGGAGCAAGCCGACAAACCTTGAAGCCGCATGACGGCGCATTTACGGGACGGCTACACGCTGTCCCTCCGTCCTGCGGACTGGCCCGGCCAGCCCCGTAGGTCGTCGGTTCAAAGGGATTGCGCGCCCGCGCCGGGCGTGCGGCCCCGTGTCGTGCGCGCGAAATCAATTCAGTACAACACGCGCCCGGCCATTTTGAACCGGCCAGTTAACCGATATCCGGAAATTCAGAGGGGGCAGTAAACCATGATTACCTTCACGTAGTCGGCCGCCGTCTTTTTCGAATAATCCGTCATTGGCATTTTTTCGCTGTTGATTAAACGGCGAGGGGATTGCTTTTGCCGGCGTTTTCGCAGCACTGAACGATTCTTTCAACAATCGAGGATTCAGTCATGTCGATCCATATTCGCAAGATGCGTTATCTGCCGCTCGTCGCCGCACTCGCGCTCGCCGGGTGCGGCGGCGACGACGGCGGTGCAGGCTCCGCTTCCGCGCTCAGCTCCGCCGGCGCGCCGCACACGAGCTCGTCGCCCGCCGTCACCGCGCCGCCGAGCGCATCCAATGTCGACAAGAGCGTCTCTCCCGTCGAACTGCCGGACACCGTCGTGCCCGTGAACTACCGGCTGTGGTTCCGCCCGAACGACGCGCTGAACGCGTTCGACGGCCGCGCCGACGTCGAGATCAAGGTGCTGAAACCGGTCAACAACATCGTGGTCGCCGGCCACCGGATCAAGTTCACCAACGGCCGCATCACGCTGCAGCCGGGCAACATCCAGCTGATCGCGACGCCGCAGGACAAGGGCGACTTCTATCAGTTGCGCCCCGTCGCCGGCACGATCTCGCCGGGCAACTATTCGCTGCACATGGAGTGGTCGGGCATCATCAACTTCAAGTCGTACGACGATCCGGTCAACCACACGGGCGGCAGCTGCGGCGACGATCCGTATCCGGGCTGCTCGGCCGCGGAAGGCGTGTTCCGCGTCGACCTGAAGGGCACCGACGGCAAGACGAGCGGCGCGATCCTCACGCAGGGCGAAACCAACCTGTCGCGCCAATGGTTCCCCGGCTGGGACGAGCCGGCGTTCCGCCCGACCTATGAAGTGACGGCCGAAGTGCCGCAAAGCTGGCGCGTCGTGTCGAACGCGGCCGAGAAGCCGTCGACCAACGTCGGTGGCGGCTACAAGCTCGTGCAGTTCGAGAAGACCCCGCCGATGCCGTCGTATCTGCTGTTCTTCGGCGGCGGCATGTTCGACACCTACGAGGACGATTTCACGAGCCCGCTGCCGGGCGGCAAGGGCGGCCTGCACCTGCGCGTGTTCACGCCGCCGGGCATGAGCGAGTGGGCGAAGCCGGCGATGGACCGCACCAAGCAGGCGCTCGACTTCTACTACCGCTACACGGGCATCCCGCTGCCGCTCACGAAGTTCGACACGGTGGCCGCGAACGACGCGTTCAAGGAGCAGAAGGACCTGAACTTCGGCGGGATGGAGAACTGGGGTTCGATCCTCGAGTTCGCCGACGACATCCTGCCGCAGCCGGGCCAGCCGATGTCGCACTACGGCAACGAAGTGCTGACGCACGAAGTGGCGCACCAGTGGTTCGGCGATCTCGTGACGACCGACTGGTGGGACAACGTGTGGCTCAACGAATCGTTTGCGACGTTCTTCGAGACGAAGACCACGATCCAGTTCTTCCCCAACGAGTTCAGCTGGCTCGACCAGGTGAAGAACAAGTATCGCGTGATCAATCGTGACATCGGCCCGAACGCGTTCCCGGTCGCGCCGAACTTCAACGACTGGGCGTCGAACGACTTCGTGCTGAGCGCCAGCGCGTTCACGTACGACAAGGGCGGCCACGTGCTGAAGACGCTCGAGAACTATCTCGGCGAGCAGACCTTGCGCAAGGGGCTGCAGCAGTACCTGGTCGACTACTCGTTCGGCAACGGGACGCCGAAGCGTCTGTGGGATGCGCTGTCGAAGGAAAGCGGCCAGGCGGTCGGCCCGATCGGCGACAGCTACGTGCGTCAGACCGGCGTGCCGCTGATCTCGCTCGACACGCAGTGCGACCTGACGAAGAACCAGACGGTCATCACGCTGAAACAGCAGCCGTTCCCGAACAAGAACGCGTATCCGGGCCTGCAGTGGACGGTGCCGATCACGCTCGCGTACGGCCAGGGGCTCGCGAAACGCACGACGCTCGCGCTGAAGGATACGCAGGCACAGACGCGGATCGACGGCTGCACGGGCGTGGTCGCCGACCCGAGCGGGCTCGACTACTACGTCGTGAACTACAGCGACGCGGCCTGGAGCGGGCTGCTCACGCAGGTCAACAGCTCGACCGATCCGGTGCTGCTGGCGAACCTGAAGAGCGAAGCGGCGCTGCTCGTCGCGAACAACCTCGCGCCGGCCTCGCGCTCGACGTCGATCGGCTCGGTCGCTTCGCCGGCCGCGATGAAGCTGCGCCAGACGCCGACCTTCGGCGGCATCGAACCAGTGACGAAGGAGCGCCCGGCACGGCAATACCAGGGCATCTTCAAGCCGCGCAAGGTAGTGACGCAGTAACGGTGCGGCTCCGGCCGGCGCCGCGCCACCCGCGGTGCCGGCCGGCGTACCGGTTTCTCCGACCTGTTGACGGGCCTCGCATGCGAGGCCCTTTTTTCATGCGGCGGCGCCTCGGCCCGCCGTCTCGCCCACGCGGCGTTTCCCACGCAGGCTGCGGGAACCACGGGGCGAAACGCGCGGCTGCGGCGATGCAGCGCGCGATGCCGCGCTAGCGATCGTCGCGGCGCCGGAACGCCCACCACGCGGCCAGCGCGGTGAAGCCCGCGACGAGCAGCACCATCAGCCAGAAGCCGTGCTTGTTCTCCGCGAACGGCACGCCGCCGACGTTCATCCCGAAGAAGCCGGCGACGATGTTGATCGGCAGCGCGATCACGGTGACGAGCGTCAACGTGAACAGCGTCCGGTTGTTCTGTTCGTCGAGGCGCGAACCGATCTCTTCCTGCAGCAGCTTGATGCGCTCGTTGAGTCCCGCCAGGTCGGCGAGCACCAGCGAGAATTCCTCGGTCGACTCGCGCAGCTCCTGCACGTCCTCCGTGTGCAGCCACGCGGGCGGCTTCGCGAGCAGCCGGAAGATCGACCCCGGCTCCGGCGCGAGCATGCGCTGCAGGCGCGTCAGCGTGCGGCGCATCGCACCGAGCTCGATGCGGTTCGACGTGAGCCGCTGCGACAGGAAACGATCCTCGATGCGGTCGACATCGACGCTCGTGCGCCGCATGATCTGGATCAGCAGGTCGGCCTGGTCGCGCAGCAGGTGCACGAGCAGTTCCGCGGGCGACCGGAACCGCTCGCCGTCGCGCACGCTCGCGCGCAGCGTGTCGACCGAGCGCAGCGGCTTGAGCCGCGCGGTCACCATGATGCGCCGTTCGACGTGGACGAACAGCGTCGCGATCTCCGACGGCGTGAGCTCGAGATTGAACATCACGTCGTTGACGATCGCGCGCAACGCGCCGTCCTCCTGCTCGATGCGCGTCGAGCGCGAGCCTTCGTGCAGGAATTCGAAGAAGCTGTCGGGCAACCCGAGATGCGTGCGCATCCAGCGCTCGCTCGCGCCATGCGCGAGATTGAAATGCAGCCAGACGAAATCGCCCGATGCGGCCGCGCCGTGCTCGCGGCACGTGCGCAACCACGCGGCGGCCGCGTCGGCATCGAGCATCGTGCCGGCGCCGCCCGGAACGAAGCGGAATCCGCACACCATGCCGGACGTATCGGCGCCGTAAGTCTGTACGATCAGGTCCATCGTGTCGAAGGTCGTGCGGCGCGCGCCGCGCCGCACATCGCGGGTCGCGGGCCCGCGCCGGGAAAAGAAAGAAAACGTATGCCCGACGGGCGTGACGCGTTCGTGACACCGTCACGCGGCATCATACCGGCGGTCGCTCCGTGCCCCAAAAAATAACGCGCCGCCCATTGGGCGGCGCTGACAGGAAAGACCTCGCGGCGTGCGCGGCACGCGTTACTGCCGCGTCTCCGACTGCGCGGCGCTCGGGCACGCCGGATCCTTGCCCCAGTGGCCGTCGCATACGCGCCAGCGGCACAGCTGATCCTCGAAGAAACCGCGCTCCGAGCACTCCTTCACGCGCGACGCCAGCGAGCCGCCGGTCGCCGCTGCCGCCTTGGTCGGCACCGCCTGCGCCTTCTGCGCGGCGAGTTTCTTGTCGGCCGGCTTCGTGCGCGCGACGAGCGCCGCGAGCAGATCGGCATCCGGATCGTCCTTCCCGGCCGCCTTCGCGGTTCGGGTCGGCGTCGCGTCGCGGCGCTTCTTCGCCTGCGCGAGCTCGGCCTGCTGTTCCTTCCGATGCTTGCGGGCTTCGGCCTTCGCTTCGGCTTTCGTGTCGGTCTTGCCGTGCGCGGCGACCTTCGTGCCCTTCGACGCGTCGGCCTTCGCGGCCCTGGCCGTCGCCGCCGCGGCGGCCGCCGTTGCGGCCGCGCCGGCCGTGGCCGCGCCCGATGCGTCGTCGGCGCCGTTGGCAAGCGCGCGCGACAGACGGCCGTTGTCCGCGGACGCAGTCGAAGCAGATGCAACGGCCTGGGACGCCGAATCGTCGTTGACGATCGTGGCCGGTTGCACGGCCGACGCGGCGGATGCGCCGTTCTGCGCGACCTGCGCGGCGGCGCCGCTGGCCGGTGCGGCCTTGTCCGGTGCAGCCGCCGCGGGTGCCGGCGCGGCCGCGACGACCGCGGGCCGCTCGCCCGACGACTGCTGCATGCGCCACGCGCCCCAGCCGCCGACGGCCACGACCAACGCCACCACGGCGGCGATCGGCGCCTTCAGCGAACGGCGCGGCGGCTCGGCGGGCGGCGTGACACGCCCTTCCAGATCCGCGAGAATGCGCGACTGCCGAGGTCCTCCCTCGCCTGCCGGTTTGGTATCGGACAGCAGGCTGGGCGGAGTTTTCGAATTTGAATTTTCCGGCGCACTCATTCAGCGTCTCATTGAATCCTGGTTTAATTCACCGCGATAATATAGCCCGGCTTCTCGAAGCAGCCTGATTCTAAGAGCAAGCATTGCAAAACACAATCAATTCCAATTTCCGGGGATTTCGTTGATTGCCGTCGCACTCGTCGCCTATTTCGCCCTTGCCGTCGCCGTCGCGGCACTGTTGCTTTTACCGGGTATCCGCGCGACCGTTTTCGAATCCGTCGCCCAGTTTCACGGCCGCCTTACGCGTCGTGCGAACGATCGCGCCGCACGCACGCGGAGTCAGATTGTTAAATCGGCAAGCGCGACGCGCGGCGCATTAAGCGATGTGCAAAATTTACTGGCTCGGCGGCGCTTGATGATTATGGTATCGGCAGGTATTCTTGCGACGCCGCCATTGGTCGCCATTGCGTTACGCGGCCGGCAATTATTCCAGTACGACGACACGGCGCGCGTGCCCGACGAGAAAATCGCCGCGCTGCTGCAGGGCGAACAACTCGTGCCGCCCCCGCCGCTGCCGCCGGAAGTCTTCGCCACCAAGGAGGTCGAACAGGTCCGCCCGGCGCTGAAGGATGCGAGCCGCGACTGGAACCTGCTGGACCCGGATTTCCGTACGCGTTTGCTGCTGGTCTACAAGATCATGCACGAACAGCACGGTTATGAAATGGCGTTGCTGGAAGGTTACCGGAGCCCGGAACGGCAGAACCGGCTGGCGCAGATGGGCAGCAACGTGACCAACGCGGCAGCCTTCCAGAGTTATCACCAATTCGGGCTGGCGGCCGATAATGCATTCCTGCGCGACGGCAAGCTGGTCATTTCCGAGAAAGATCCGTGGGCGATGCGCGGCTATCAGTTGTACGGCCAGGTCGCCGAACAAGTCGGCCTGACCTGGGGCGGCCGATGGAAAATGATGGATCTCGGGCACGTGGAATACCATAAACCCGGTTTTAAACTGGGACGCGGCAGCTAGCCAGGGCTGCCGGACAAGAAATAATGAGGGCGGCATGGGGCTTTTTAATCACCCGGCAGGAAACGATTTGAGCGGCGCAAACGATCGGGCATTCCGGTGCGCGATTTTTTCCGGCCGCCGCTTCCGTTTTAAATCTCACAGCGTCCTTTCGTTAATGCGCGCGCCTTCTCCGATGCCGCGAGCGCGTTGATGCCAGCCTCCTTCATCCCGTTTGACAGCATGGCGACACATCGCGGCGCCACCCTTGCCGCTCGGCGCGCCTGCGTCGCCTCACCGAATCGCACCGGAACCTGAACGTCCTATGCAACGCATCCTCAACGTGCTGACTCATCCGCGTACGCTCTCGATCGTCGGGATCGTCGCGCTAGCGGCCATCCTGTTCATCGTCGCCGACATGCTGCAGTTGCCGCTCCTGTGGGCGGCGCTCGCGTTCGCGGCGGTCCTCGCGCTGTGGCTCGTCGTCGCGCTGTGGCGCCGCTGGCGCGTGAAGCGCGCGAACCAGCAGCTCGGCCAGGTGCTGGAAGAGCAGGCGGAAACCGGCAAGATCGCGGCACCGGCCGCTGCCGCGCTCGCACCGGACGCGAAGACGGCCGACCTCGACGTGCTGCGCACGCGCCTGTCGGATGCGGTGAAGACGATCAAGACGTCGAAGATCGGCCAGGTGTCGGGCGGCTCCGCGCTGTACGAACTGCCGTGGTACATCGTGATCGGCAACCCGGCCGCGGGCAAGAGCAGCGCCGTGCTCAATTCCGGCCTGCAGTTCCCGTTCGCGGACAAGAACAACGCCGTGATCCACGGCATCGGCGGCACGCGCAACTGCGACTGGTTCTTCACGACCGAAGGGATCCTGCTCGACACGGCCGGCCGCTATTCGGTGCACGAGGAAGACCGCAGCGAATGGCTCGGCTTCCTCGGGCTGCTCAAGCGCTACCGTCCGAAGGCGCCGATCAACGGCATCATCGTCACGGCCAGCATCGCCGAACTCACCGGCAACCGCCCCGAATTCGCGATCAACCTCGCGAAAAACCTCCGCCAGCGCGTTCAGGAGCTGACGGAAAAGCTGGAAGTGTTCGCGCCGGTCTACGTGATGTTCACGAAGGCCGACCTGATCACCGGCTTCACCGAATTCTTCAGCAGCAGCGACAAGCACGAGTACGACCGCGTGTGGGGCGCCACCCTGCCCTACGAGCCCGACGACAAGCGTGACGTCGTCGCGCAGTTCGACACGCACTTCGAGGAGCTCTACGAAGGGCTGAAGGAGATCAGCGTCGCGCAGCTGTCGCTGTCGCGCGGCAACCAGCTGTCGCCGGGCCAGTTGAGCTTCCCGCTCGAATTCTCGACGATCAAGCCGTCGCTGCGCGCGTTCCTCGCGACGCTGTTCGAGAACAACCCGTTCCAGTACAAGCCGATCTTCCGCGGCTTCTACTTCACCAGCGCGCTGCAGGAAGGCGAAACCAACAGTGCGGCCGCGCAGCGCATCGCGCACCGCTTCGGCCTCGACGGAAGCGCGCTGCCGAAACCGCACAGCGCGTTCTCGAAGAACGGCTTCTTCCTGCGCGACCTGTTCTCGAAGGTGATCTTCGCGGACCGTCAGACGGTGCGCCAGTTCGCGAGCCCGACCAAGACGCGGCTGCGCTACGCGACCTTCTTCGGCTTCGTCGCGGCGCTCGCGCTCGCGCTCGGCGGCTGGACCTGGTCGACGATCGGCAACCAGCAGCTCGTCGCGAACGTGCAGGCCGACCTCGACAACGTCACGCGCCTGCAGCAGGGCCGCAACGACCTGCAGTCGCGCCTGCAGGCGATGGACATCCTCGAGGACCGGATCGAGCAGCTCGAACAGTTCCGCCGCGACAAGCCGCTTTCGGTGTCGCTCGGCCTGTACCAGGGCGACCGTCTCGAACAGCACCTGCTGACCGAGTACTACAACGGCGTGCGCCAGATCCTGCTGGCGCCGGTGTCGCAGAATCTCGCGTCGTTCATGAAGGACGTGAACGCGCACCCCGAACAGCTCGTGCCGATGACGCGCCCGCCCGAATCGGGTGCCGTGCAGGGCGGCACGCTGCCGGTCTCGACGAACGCGGCAGGCGCCGCGCCGCAGGCCGGCGCCGTGCCGGCCGCGTCGGGCGCCACGCCGGCCGCCGCCCCGCAACAGGCGGCCGCGCCGCAGGGCGGCCTCTACAGCGACGCGTCGCCGACCAACGTGCAGGACGCGTACAACGCGCTGAAGACGTACCTGATGCTGTCCGACAAGCGTCACGTCGAGCAGGCGCACCTGACCGACCAGCTCGCCCGCTTCTGGCGCGGCTGGCTCGAGACGAATCGCGGCAACATGCCGCGCGACGAGATGATCAGGAGCGCCGAGCGCATGATCTCGTTCTACCTGTCGCGCGTAAACGACAACGACTGGCCGATGATCGACGCGAACCTCGCGCTCGTCGACCAGACCCGCGAGAACCTGCGCCGCGTGGTGCGCGGCATGCCGGCCCGCCAGCGCGTCTACGAGGAAATCAAGGCCCGCGCATCGACCCGCTTCGCGCCGATGACCATCGCGCGCATCGTCGGCGACGGCAATCAGTCGCTGGTTGCCGGCAGCTATGCGATTCCGGGCACGTTCACGCGCGAGGCGTGGTTCGACTACGTGCAGCCGGCGATCCGCGATGCGGCGACGAAGGAACTGCAGGCGAAGGACTGGGTGCTCAACACGTCGACGCAGGACGACCTGACGCTCGAGGGCAGCCCCGAGCAGATCCAGAAGACGCTCGTCGGCATGTACAAGACCGAGTACGCGCAGCACTGGCAGAAGTTCATGCAGGGCATCGCGGTACAGGGCTTCACCAGCTTCGGCCAGGCCGTCGACGGGATGAACCGCCTCGGCGACCCGCAGGATTCGCCGATCCGCAAGATCCTCGAGACCGCGTACGACCAGACGTCGTGGGACAACCCGTCGCTCGCGAACGTGACGATCAAGAAGGCGCAGACGGGCGTCGTGAACTGGGTCAAGCAACTGTTCTCGCGCTCGCAGGCCGGCCAGGTGGCGGCGGCCAACATCGACATCAACGGCAATCCGGCCGAGGTGCCGATGGGCCCGATCGGCCAGGAGTTCGTCGGGCTCGCGCGGATCGTCGCGACGCATGACGGCACGTCGATGCTGAAGGGCTACATGGAGTCGCTGTCGAAGGTCCGCACGCGCTTCAACGTGATCAAGAACCAGGGCGACCCGGGCCCGGGCGCGCGCCAGCTGATGCAGCAGACCCTCGACGGCAGCGGTTCGGAGCTCGCCGATTCGCTGAAGCTCGTCGACGAGCAGATGCTGACGGGCCTGACCGATTCGCAACGCAAGTCGCTGCGCCCGCTGCTGGTGCGGCCGCTGATGCAGGCGTTCGCGGTCGTGATCCAGCCGGCCAGCGCCGAAGTCAACAAGGTGTGGAACGCGCAGGTCTACCAGCCGTTCCAGAGCTCGCTCGCGACGAAGTACCCGTTCGCGGCGAACGCGAAGGTCGAGGCCGGCGCCGGCGAGATCGCGCAGGTGTTCGGTCCGGACGGCTCGATCGCGAAGTTCGTCGGCACGACGCTCGGGCCGCTCGCGGTGCGCCGCGGCGACACGCTCGCCGCCCGCACGTGGGGCGACATGGGCATCGGGCTCACGCCGGAGTTCACGAACGGCTTCGCGCGCTGGGTCGCGCCGCTCGCCGGCGGCGCCGCCGGCAGCGCGGCCGCGTCGGCCGAGCCGCAGACCGTGTTCCAAATCCTGCCGCAACCGAGCACGGGCACGACGGAATACACGATCGCGATCGACGGCCAGCAACTGCGCTACCGCAACACGCCGCCGCAGTGGACCAACTTCGTGTGGCCGAACCCGCAGGGCTCGCCGGGCGCGACGCTGTCCGCGACGACCTTCGACGGCCGCACGGTGCAGTTCGTCAACGAGCCGGGCCGCTACGGCCTCGAGAAGCTGATCAATTCGGCGCAGCGCAAGCGCCGTCCGGACGGCACCTTCGACCTGACGTGGGCACAGGGCAGCGTGAACGTGTCGGTGACGATGCGCATCATCAGCACGTCGCAACCGTCGGCCGGCGGCGGCGACCAGCCGCAGCAACAGAGCCTGCGCGGCCTGCAGCTGCCGTCGTCGGTCGCCGACGCGAGCGCCGGCGCCGCGCAGAACGCGACGCAGACCGCCACCGGTACGTCCGCCACCGGCACGTCCGGCACGCCGGGCGCAGCGCCGGCCGTCGCGGCCGCCAACGCAACGAATGCACAGAGGGCGCAATGACGCAAACGGTACAGGCGCAAATCGCCTACTTCGGCAAGATTCCGTCGCGCGGCGACTTCGTGAAGAGCGCGCACAATCCGCAGTTGCTGCAGACGCTCGATCGCTGGATCGCGCAGGCGCTGGAGCTGCTCGCGGAAGATCCGCGCTGGAAGATCGTCTACGAGGATGCGAAGCCGATGCATTTCGCGTTCCTCGGCTCGCGCAGCAAGCTCGCGATCGCGGGCCACATGGTCGCGAGCCACGACGTGTCGATGCGCCGCTTCCCGTTCCTCGGCGCCACCGCGCTGGAGGTCGACCGGCCGCTCGCATTCCTCGCGCGCAGCCCGCTCGCGTTCGCGCGGCTGTGGTCGCGCGTCGCCACGCAGATCCCGCCGCTGCTCGGCAAGGACGAGCCGCCCGGCGCGCTGCAGGCGCTCGGCGACACCCAGGTGCCGATCGACATCGGCGGCCCGGGCACGTCGCACGACGGCACCTTCAACGATTTCGTCGAACACCAGTCGCTGTACGGCCTGCAGCAGATGCTGCTCGAAAGCGGTCATCCGGTGCGGCTGCGCGGCGCGATGCTCGCGCTCGGCTCGCTGCTGCGGCCGGTGATGCAGAGCGGCTCGTCGCACATCGAGCGCGGCCTCACGCTGCCGCTGCCGGTCGATCCGTTCTACCGCAGCCTCGTCGCCGCGTTCTGGCTCGAGCTGATCGCGCCGTTCGTCGCGCAGGCCGACTTCGAGCTCGCGATCTTCATCGGCACGATCGCCGAGCGCGAACGGCTCATCATCGGCTTCAACGGTGCGTCGGCGAAAACGCTGCTGAGCGTCGTCGACCCGCAGACCTACGCCGCCCACAACATCGACATCGACGATCCCGAGTGGATCGACGCCCATGCGCAAAACGATCAGCAGATCAGCAAGCTCGTCAGCTACCTCGACCAACCGCAACTCTCGCTGCGCGTCGCCATCGACGCGTTCCGCGAAGCGTTCATCGGAGGCTGACGGCATGCATCGCACGATTCAGGTCCGGCGCGCGCGCCTGTCGGCCGTCGTCTCGCCCGCCCTCGCCGCGCTGTTCGCGGCCGGCCTCGTCGCGAGCGGCGCGGCCTTCGCGCAGAACACGGGCGCGACCGTCACGCCGGTCGGCAACGGCACGGTCGCGACGACCGCGCTGCCGCAGGCCAACCCGAACGCCGGCGGCGCGTCCGGCACGGTGGTGCACGGCACCGCCGGCACGATCGCGCCGCCGCCCGCGAACGCGACGCCCGGCCAGGTGGTCGTCGGCGGCAAGGTGCCCGACGAAGCGACCAAGGCGGCCGTGCTGCAGAAGCTGCGCGATACCTACGGCGCGACGAACGTCGTCGACCAGATCGAGGTGGGCGACGTCGCGACGCCGCCGAACTGGAGCGCGAACGTGCAGAAGCTGCTCGGTGCGCAGCTCAAGCAGATCAGCAAGGGCCAGTTGAAGATCAACGGTACGCAGATCGAGATGAAGGGCGAGGTGCACAACGAGGCGCAGCGCCAGCAGCTCGCGAGCGACATGGCGAACACGCTGAACCCGACGTATACGATCAAGAACGGGCTGCGCGTGTCCGCGTCCGAACAGGGCGTGCTCGACCAGACGCTCGCGAACCGGACGATCGAGTTCGAGACCGGCAGCGCGACGCTGACGCCGCAGGGCAAGCTGATCCTCGACCAGATGGCGGCCGCGCTCGCGAAGATGCCGAACCGCACGGTCGACATCATCGGCCACACCGACAACTCGGGGAACCGGACGTCGAACATCGCGCTGAGCCAGGCGCGCGCGGATGCGGTAAAGGGCTACCTGATCACGAAGAGCATTCCGCCGCAGCAGATGACGACGACGGGCGTCGGGCCGGATCAGCCGATCGCGCCGAACGATACGGCGGACGGAAGGGCGCGGAACCGGCGGATCGAATTCCGCGTCGGGCAGTAACGGGAAATCGGCCGGCCGCTCGCGCGATGGCGAAGCGGCACGGCGCGGCACACGACGGGCGGCGGCAGCAATGCGCCGCCCGTCTTGCGTTTACGACTGCTCGTCGGGCCGCACGCCCAGCAGCTCGCGAATGTGCGACAGCGAGCCGTCGTCCTTCACGACGCTCTCGAGCCACTTGTGCAGCGGCATGTCGGCCCATTCGGCCGCTTTGTCGGCGAGATACGCGACCGGGCTGTGCGGCTCGGTCTGGCGGAAATAGCGCGCCACCGCACGCAGCTGGTCGACGGCCTGCGCGCGGTTCTGGATGCCGGCGATCATCTGCGCCACCGGAGGACGCGAAGCGGTCTGCTGCGGCACGTGAGTCTCCTCGGTCTGGATCGGCTGGCCGAACACCGGCTCGATGCGCTCGGGCTCGGCCTGCGGCGCTACCTGCGCGTGCGGTGCGCTGCCCGTATAGCCCTGTTCGCGCGCAAAGCGCTCGGCGAGCCGGTACACGGCCTCGAACGCGTCGCGCGCCTGCCGGAAGCTCGGCGCCGAATCGCCCGCGCGCTCGACCAGCCGCTCCTCGAACGCATCGAGCGCGAATTCGAACGCCTTCAGGTTCGCCAGCAGCGCCGTGTAGAACGCGATCGACGTCACGCGCCGCGACGCATCGATCTGCTCGATCGACGGCTTGCCGCGCGCGATGTCGTCCGCGTGGTCCGGGTCGCGCTTGATCGACTGCGCGACGTGCTGCGCGACTTCCCAGTCGAGCGTACTGAACGCATTCGATGCGCCGTCCGTCAGCGGCACCGCGCGCAGCAACTCGGCCGTGCGGCCGGACAGCCACGCGACGTTGCCGAGCCGGTGCTCGATGTCGTCGTCCTCGGGCAGCGGGTGGAAGGTGTCCCAGAACTCGCGGCACAGGCCTTCGAGCAGCGCATAGCCTTCGGTGAGACCCGTGATGCCGTCCTCGAGCGCGAGCGCCTCGGTCAGCCATACGGCGAGCCGCAGGTCCTTCGTGCGCGTGCGCAGCAGCTCGCCCGCATGATCGACGACGAAGCCCCAGTCGGCCTCCTTGATCTCGGTCACCCATTCGCCCTGGTCGAGCGTCGGGTCGTCATAGCGCCGCGCGTCCTGGATCGCGTCGAATTCGTTCGAAAACAGCAAGTCGTCGCCGCTGGGCGACGCCTCACTGATCGGCGTCAGCAGCTCGGGGAGATTGATCGGCATGGTTCGGTCAGTTCATCAATGCTTGACTGGGCGCGGCCGCGCTCATTCGACGGTGTACGCGAATTCGCCGGCCTCGTCCGCGCGCACCGCGATGCGCGCGATGGCCGCGCCGTCGGCGATCCGGCCGAGCACGTGGCCCGCGATCTCCGGCAGCAGCGTGCCGTTCAGGATGTGGTCGACGTTGCGGGCGCCCGAGTCGACCTCGGTGCAGCGCGCGAGCACCGCCTCGACGAGCGACTCGTCCCATTCGAACGCGGCCTTGTGGTTCGTCTCGATCCGGCGGCGGATGCGCTCGAGCTTCAGCTCGATGATCTCGGCCAGCACGTCGTCGGAAATCGGATAGTACGGCACGACCTTCATCCGGCCGAGGAACGCCGGCTTGAAGGTCTTGTACAGTTGCGGACGCAACGTCTCGGCGAGCGCGTCCGGATCGGGCAATTCGTCGGCCGGCTTGTTCAGGCAGGCCTGCATCACCGCGGCCGAGCCGACGTTCGACGTCAGGATGATCAGCGTGTTGCGGAAGTCGATCTCGCGGCCTTCGGCATCGTCCATCGTGCCCTTGTCGAACACCTGGAAGAACATTTCGAGCACATCCGGGTGCGCCTTCTCGACCTCGTCGAGCAGCACGACGGAATACGGGTTGCGGCGCACGGCCTCGGTCAGCACGCCGCCTTCGCCGTAACCGACGTAGCCCGGCGGCGAACCCTTCAGGCCGGACACGCTGTGCGCTTCCTGGTACTCGCTCATGTTGATCGTGACCATCTTGCGCTCGCCGCCATACAGGATGTCGGCCAGCGCCAGCGCCGTCTCGGTCTTGCCGACACCCGACGGCCCGACGAACATGAACACGCCGCGCGGCTTGTTCGGATCCTCGAGGTTCGCGGTCGCGGTGCGCACGCGCTGCGCGATCGCCTCCAGCGCATGATCCTGGCCGATCACGCGCGCGGCGAGCAGCGGCTGCAGGTTCAGCACGGTGTCGATCTCGTCCTTCACCATTCGGCCGAGCGGAATGCCCGTCCACGCGGCGACGATCTCGGCGACCACGTGGCCGTCGACCTGCAGCGGCACCATCGGCTCGCCGCCCTGCAGCGCATGCAACGCCGCGACGCGTTCGGCGAGCTTGTCGCGGGTGGCCTGCACGTCGACCGGCTGGCCGTCTTCCGACGGGCCGCGCGCGCGGTCGAGCGCGTCGCGCAGTTCGGTGATCTCGGCGACGATCGCGCGCTCGGCTTCGTAGCGTTCTTCGTCCTTCGCCAGTTGTTCGAGCGCCGTGTCGCGCGCGCCGCGCAGCTCGCCGAGCCGCTCGTCGTGCACCGCCCCGCCCGCCGCCTCGCGCTCCAGCGACGCGATTTCCGCATCGATACGCTCGATGCGCTTCCTGGTATCGTCGATCGCCGCCGGCGTCGCGCTGTGCGCGAGCGCGACCTTCGCGCACGCGGTGTCGAGCACGCTGATCGCCTTGTCCGGCAACTGGCGACCGCTGATGTAGCGGTGCGACAGGCGCACGGCCTCGGTGATCGCGTCGTCGAGAATCCGCACGTCGAAATGCTTCTCCATCAGGCCCGACATCCCGCGCAGCATCGCCGCGGCCAGCGGCTCGCTCGGCTCCTCGACCTTCACGACCTGGAAGCGCCGCGCGAGCGCCGCATCCTTCTCGAAGTACTTCTTGTATTCGCTCCACGTCGTCGCGGCGATCGTGCGCAGCTCGCCGCGCGCGAGCGCCGGCTTCAGCAGGTTCGCCGCGTCGTTCTGGCCGGCCTGGCCGCCCGCGCCGATGATCGTGTGCGCCTCGTCGATGAACAGGATGATCGGATGCGCACTCTTCTTCACTTCGTCGATCACGCTCTTCAGGCGGTTCTCGAACTCGCCCTTCACGCTCGCGCCGGCCTGCAGCAGCCCCATGTCGAGCACGTGCAGCGCGACGCCGCGCAACGGCGGCGGCACGTCGTCGGCCGCGATCCGCAGCGCGAGCCCCTCGACGACCGCCGTTTTGCCGACGCCGGCCTCGCCGGTCATGATCGGGTTGTTCTGGCGGCGGCGCATCAGGATGTCGATCGCCTGGCGGATCTCCGCTTCGCGGCCGATCACCGGGTCGATCTTGCCGTCGCGCGCGCGCTGCGTGAGGTTGGTCGTGTACGTGTCGAGCGCGGGCGTCTTCGACGGGCCGGCCGCGGGCGCCATGCCGTCGGCGGCCGGCGCGACGTCGCTGCCGTCTTCATCCGCCTGACGCGGCTCGGCTTCGCTCGAACCGGCCATGATTTCGTCGAACTTGTGCTTCAGGTCCGTCACGTTCATTTCCGCGAACCGCGACGACATCCGTTGCGCGAACTGCGCGAGATCGGGCGCGGTCAGCAGCGCGAGCAGCAGGTGCCCCGAGCGAATGCGACCGAGCTGCGAGTCGAGCGACGCGATCAGCCACGCCTGCTCGAACAGCGCGATCAGATGCACGGAGAACACCGGCGTGCGCGTGTTGCCCGTCTTCAGGCGCGTCAGCTCGCGTTCGAGATCGGCATGCAGCGCATGCGGATCGACGCGGCTCGCGCGCAATGCGAGCGGCAGGTCGCCCGTCGCTTCGTCGAGCAACGCGAGGAACAGGTGCTCCAGATCGACCTCGTAATGGCCGCGCGCCAGGCACGCGCTCGCCGCGCGCTCGGTCGCGTGGCGGCACAGCGGGTTCAGTTTCGTGATCAGGGTCTTCAGAGGCGTGCTCATGGCGTCGATCTCAGGTTCGATTGCTTGTTGTTGTCAGGGTCAGTGAATCACGTGCAGCTCGTAGCGGGCGTCGGAGCGGTCTTCGGCGGCGTCGCGCGTGCAGAGGAACGCATCCCAGCCGAGCCGCGAGCCCGTGCCGAGCATGCTCGCGCCGACTTCGGTGCGCTTCAGCACGAGCCTCACCTCGTACTCGAGCGTGACGCCGGCGAGCAGCGTCAGCATCCGCTCGAGCGCGACGGCGTGCGCGCCGCCGGGCAGGAACGCCTCGTAATCGCGCTTGGACAGCGGGCCGACGACGATCCGCGCACGCATGTCGCGCTGCCACACGCGCTCGCCGACGAGCGCCGTCGCGCCGAGCACCGCGTTGACTTCGCCGAGCACGCTCAGTTGGTCGGGCGGCACGTCGTACCACTTGCCGACGAACTGGTCGATCTTCACCGGCACGCGGAAGTAATCGGACAGCGTGCGCTGCAGGTAAGCCGCCGACATCGGCCGGTGCCGCGCGGCCAGCGCGTAGCCGGCCACGGCTTCGTCGAGCACGCCGCCCGGGCCGGCGGCGAGACTGTCGCGCACTTCGTCGCTCGGCACGCCGGCGATCGCGAGCAGCAGCGGCAGGTAGCGCTCGTCGCGGTCGAGTTCGTAATGGAACGGCAGCCGGTATTTCTTCCACGCCGCATAGAACAGCGCGGTCGCGCGGTTCGAGAACACGTCGAAGAACGCGCGCGCCGCGTGGTCGCGCCTCAGGTGCTCACGCGCGACGATCTGCTCGGTGTAGTGCAGCGGCAGCGCGCCCTGCCCGCCGAGCAGCCCGAAGAACGCGGGCGTCAGCTCGACGCGGCCGAGCTCGCCGGCGGCCAGTGCGGTGTCGCGCTGCTCATCCGAGTTCAGCGGCGTGCCGTCGTCGTCGTACGAACGCGCGCCCTCGATCTCGCTCGGCGGGAAGCCGAGCGACAGCGTGTTGCGGAATGCGATGCGCTGCGCGACCACGTCGCCCTGCCGCCACGCGCCGGGCGCATCCGACGCCTGCCGCGCGAACAGCCCTTCGAGCACGCGCACCGCCTGGAAGAATTCGAAGCGATGCGGCTCGTCGAGCAGCGCGTCGACTACGCCAGGATCGATTCGCCGGTTCGGGGCTTGCATCGAATGATCTCCTCGCCGGTGCGCTTCGACACGACGACCAATTGAACGAAACTGTTGAGGTGGACGTACAGCCCGAAGAAGCTGTCGAGCACGCGCACGAACGACGCGAGGCTCGCGCCGACGAAGTGTTCCTCGTCGATCGTCAGCCGGATCTCGATGCCGCGCACGAACGTCGCGAACGGCTTGCCGGGCAGCCACTGCACGGCGCCGCGCTGCTCGATGCCGGCGAGGCCGTCGATCTGGCGCATCGACACGGCGGTGCGTCGCAGGTCGTACAGCGTCAGCATTTCCTTCAACGGCGCGAGGCCGTGCGCGACGAGCGACACGTGGTTGAGCGCGAGGTGCGACACGAGCCGCCAGTGCGCGGCGCGGCCGCGCTCGAAGCGCACGCTTTGCGTCGGGCGGCGCAGCAGCGAGATGCCGCTCGTCTGCGCGCCGCCTTCCTGGAACAGGTCGCCGCCTTCGAGGCCGAACGCCAGCATCGCCGGCAGGTCGCGGTTCGTGCAGGTGAGGTCGAGGCTCAGCGTGTCGGTCTGCGGCGACGTCGGCTCGAAGTCGATGTCGACGATCGAAATCTCGGTTTCGTAGCCGGGGCTTTTCTGCGCGACCCAGTCGTTGCGGCGCGCGAACCAGTAATGACCGATCCGCGCCGATTCGCCGTGATGCAGCGAATAGAACGGCCGGAACTCGATCACCGATTCCTCGTGCGCCTGCTGCCGGACGAGCTTCACCGAATCGATCGAATACACCTCGTACGCAAACGCACGCCGCGCCTCGGCGATCACCGGATACGACACCGCGCGGTGCGTGATGCGGATCGGCTCGCCGTGCTGGCGGAACAGGTTGACGATCGGCGTGCAGAACAGCCGGAAATGGCCCGCCGTCAGCAGCTCGAGCAGGCGCGCGACGTGCGAATCGCTGCGCACGTCCTGCAGTACCAGATGCAGCGTCGCGCGCTGGCAGCGGCCCGACGCGCGTGCGATCGCCGCGAGGTCGAAGTCGACGAAATCGAACTTGTCGGGGAACGCGAAGTATTCGGTGAGCAGCCGGTACGCGGGATGCGATTTCGCCGGATAGTCGATCAGCGCGTCGTCCTCGGCGAAGCCGGCCTGCGCGATCGGCAGCTTGCGCAGCGCGGTCCAGCGGCCGTTGCGTTCGGGCTCGACGTACGCGCCGAGCACGTTGACGAACAGGCAGTCGGTCAGCGCGGCGACGAACGACTGCTCGCCGTGTAGATGCGCACGCAGCGTCGACACCTTCAGCGCGCCGAGATCGAGCTGCGCGGCGAGCGATTCGAACGTGATCGAGATCACGCCCGTCGCGTTCGACGGCAGCACCGTCGCGCTCGGCGCGAGCGCGACCGGCGTATAGCGCGCCTCCGAGATGCGGATCGGCGCGAGCGTCACGTCGTAGGCGGTGCGGAACCGGCATTGCACGCCGCGGATCGGGCGGCTCTTCAGCTCGGTGCCGCGATCGACCACGACCGGTTCGGTCTGCTGGCCGGGCGAAGCCGGCGTGAACTGCGCGATCGAGCAGGACGGAAACGGCCGCAGGTAGTGCGGATACAGCACTTCCAGCAGCGCTTCGGTGAATTCGGGGTAGTCGTCGTCGAGCTTCTTGTTGATGCGCGCGCCGAGCAGCGCGAACGATTCGATCATCCGCTCGACGTGCGGATCCTCGCAATGCTCGCCGGACAGCGCGAGGCGCGCGGCGATCTTCGGATAGCGTTCGGCGAAATCTCGCGAATAGCGCCGCAAAAACGATAATTCGCGTTCGTAATACGGCAGCAACTCTTCCATCGACGACCCCGAACCTCAATGTTTCATGCCGGACCTGATCGACCACCGGGCGGTCCGGCCCGCTCGGCGGCTTGATTTACTGCATTCGTGCCGCGCGTGCGCGCGTGACCGAATATTGCAGCGTCGACGGTTGCAACATCGCGTCGAAACTCACCGGCTCCTCGGCCGGGTGCACGACGAGCAGTGCCTGGATCGCGAAGTAGAGCGCGTTGGTGGCCTGCTCGTTCAGCTCGAACGTCACCTGCACCTGCTGCAGGCGCGGCTCGTGGCGCGCGATGGCCTGCTGGATCGACTTGCAGATGAACGCGCGATCGTAGTGGCTCGCGAGGCTCAGCCCCGCGAAATCGTTCAGTCCGTAGGTCAGCACCGATTTCTGGCATTCCGGCAGTGCGGCCAGCTCGTCCTCGGTGTGCGCGATACGGGTGTTGAGGATCGCCTCGACGTCGCGGGCGACCGTATTCTTGAGCTCGTCCAGCGACAATTGCCGCATCGCCGCCGCTGCGGGCAGATGCGGTTCGTCGTCGAACAGCTTGTCGAGAAAACTGGGTTCGAATCGTTTCATGACGAAAACGGCAACGGGACGCGACGCGCCCCGTTGCCGCAACCGACCTTAGACCGCGTAGGTCTTGTCGTTCTTCGTCAGGCTCCAGGCGCCTTGCGTGTTGCCGCCCTGGTTGCCGCCGATCTTCTGCTGGGTTTGCTTCCACTGCACGGCTGCGTATTTCAGCGAGAACGTCTCGATCGGCAGACCTTCCTCGCGAACGCTCGGCGCGATGCTCGAGATGATCACGTACTTGAGCTTGACTTCCAGATACTGCACGCGCTTGCCTTCACCGTCCGCGCGCGAGAAATGGACCGTCACTTCGTCGAACGTGGTACCGCCCGAAGCGTGCTGATACAGCAGCGGGCTCGACGAATCGATTTCCTTCGTGAAGATCATGTCGCCGTGCTCGCAACGCGTCATCGTGTGACCGCCAGCGGTCGATGCGGTTGCCGAACGCGGCTGAACGATCGAGTGATCCCACGATTTCAGTTCGATCCAGCCCTGGTGGTCCTTGTCCGCGGACTCGCCCTTCACCGCGGGACTACCAAACTGCAAGTGCATATGTAACATGGCCCTTCGACTCCCCAAAGAGGTGGTTTTAACGTCCTACCCAGGCGGCCCGCCCGGGCGATTTACTCGCTTATGAATTTGCCGGTTTGGGCAGATCAGCGACAAGTCGCAGAGAAATCGAGAGTTCGTCGAGCTGAAAGTGCGGGCGCAGGAACGCGACCGAACGATACGAGCCCGGCTTGCCCGGAATCTCCGACACTTGTATGGATGCCTCGCGCAGCGGAAATTGCGCTTTCTGTTCCTGCGAGGCGTTGTCGTCGAGCAGGACGTATTGCGAAATCCACCGGTTGAGGAAAGTCTCCACGTTCTGCGCCGATGCGAAGCTGCCGATCTTGTCCCGCATCATTGCCTTCAGGTAGTGCGCGACGCGCGATACCGAGAAGATGTACTGAAGCTGGGCGGACAGGACGGCGTTCGCATTCGCGCTGTCGGTGCTGTATTTTTTCGGCTTCTGCACCGACTGCGCAGCGAAGAACGCGGCGTAATCCGAGTTCTTGCAATGGACGAGCGGGATGAAGCCGAGGTCGCTCAACTCCTTCTCGCGGCGATCGGTGATCGCGATTTCGGTCGGGCACTTCAACGCGACTTCACCGTCGTCGGTCTTGAACGTGTGGGTCGGCAGATCCTCGACGAGGCCGCCGCCTTCGACGCCGCGGATCGCCGCGCACCAGCCGAAGTCGTCGAACGCGGCCGTCAGGCGTGCCGCGAAGGCCCATGCCGCGTTGCACCACAGGTACTTGTCGTGATCGGTGCCGTCGACTTCCTCGACGAAGTTGAAGTTCTCCGCGGTCTGGCCGTCCTTCGGATTGAACGGCAGGCGGCCGAGGAAGCGCGGCAGCGTCAGGCCGACGTAGCGCGAGTCCTCGGCGTCGCGGAACGACTTCCACTTCGCGTATTCGACGGTATCGAACACCTTGCCGAGGTCGCGCGGCTTGCCGAGGTCGGAGAACGACTCGAGACCGAGCAGTTCCGGCGACGCCGACGCGATGAACGGCGCATGCGCGGCCGCCGCGACGTGCGACATCTGCTCGATGAAGTACATGTCTTCCGGCTGGCGCGAGATCTCGTAATCGCCGATCAGCGCACCGAACGGCGAGCCGCCGAACGTGCCGAATTCTTCTTCGTAAACCTTCTTGAACAGCGCGCTCTGGTCGAACTCGCTCGCGCCCTTGAAGTCGCGCACGAGATCGCGCTTCGGTGCGTGCAGCGCCTTGATCTTGATCGTCTGGCCCGTGTTGCTTTCCTTGACCAGATAGTCCATCCCGCGCCACGTGCTTTCGAGGCGCTGGAATTCCGGCGCGTGCATCACGGCGGAAAGCTGCGTGGAAATCAGGCGGTCGAGTTCCGCGACGCGCGCGTCGATCGTGGCCGACAGGTTGTCCGACACGATCACCGTGCCGTCGAGCACCTGGTGCACGAGTTCGCCGATCAGGTCCTTCGCACGCGCATGCTCGGAATCGGATTTCGCGACCTTGCTCTTCTCGACGATGTCGTCGAGCAACGAAGTCCCGGCGGCGTATTCCGCGCCGCTCGCTTGGGCCGCAGCCGTTTGCTGGTTCATCTCAACACTCCGTCGTCATTCGCCGTCTTTGTCGCCGCCGGTGCCCTTCGCGAGCGCCTGCAGCTGCTGCGTGTTCTTCAGCACCTCGGACAGCAGATCCTCGAGCTTGTCGTTGCCGGCGAGCTTGTTGCGCAGGTCGGCCAGCTTCGAGCGCGCCTCGAGCAGGCGGCGCAGCGGCTCGACCTGTTCGACGACTTGGTCCGGGCTGAAATCCGACAGCGAGCGGAACTTCAGGTCGACCGCGAACTTGCCGCCTTCCGGGCTCAGGCGGTTTTCCACCTGGAACGCGGCACGCGGCTCGATCGCCTTCATCACGTCGTCGAAATTGTCGCGGTCGATATTGACGAACTTGCGATCGCGCAGCTTCGGCTGCTCGATTTCGGACTGGCCCGCCAGATCGCCGACGACCCCGACGACGAACGGCAGCTCCTTCACCTCGATCGCATCGCCCTTCTCGACCTCGTAGGTCAGCTGGACGCGCGGCGGCCGTATTTTCTGCAAGCTTTTCTGAATGCTTTCTTTCTTGGCCATCTCGACGGCTCCCAGGTTAGTTGTGGTTATCGCGTCAGTTGCGGTTTCAGTTGCGCAGTGCGCCGAACGGATCCGCGCTGCCCTTTTGCGCCGTGGGCGGCGTCGGCGCGGTCGACGCCGCCGCCTCGGCGGCCGGTGCGGCGCCGCCCCTCGGACGATGGACGACCCGGCGCGGCGGGCGCGGTTTCGCGACCTTCGTTTCCGGCGGGAACAGCGCCGATTCGCCGAGCGTGTCGCGCAGTTGCTTCGCGAGCGCCTGCGCGTCGGACTTCGCATCGCCCGCGAGCGACGCGTCCTGGCGCAGCTCGCCGAGCGACTGCGTCGCGATCCGCAGGCCGGCGACGGCCAGCACGCTCTTCGCCTGACGATCGGTCGCGTCGCGCTGCAGCGCTTCCTGGGCGGCGACGATCGCCTGCCCGTAATGGTTTTGTGCGAACTGGATTTGCGCGATGCGCGACCACGGTTCCTCGCGCGTCGGATCCGACTTCGCGAGCTGCTGGTACAGGCCGAGCGCCTTGTCCTGGTCCCCCGCCTTCGCGACGGCGTCTGCATCGGCCAGCGACTTGTTGAACACTTCCGCAGTCGGCGGCGCGGGAGGCTGGCTCGCACAGCCGGCGATCACGCCGCAAGCCACCACTACCCCAGACAGTTTTGCGAACAGACGGTCTTTCATCGTTATATCCACCGGCGCGTGAGTTTTAAATCGTTGAGAATCTGGTTCTTTTGCTTTGCAAGAAGCGCGCGGGTATAGTACCGATCAATTTTTCATAATTCAATCGTCGTGTGAAGAGTAATTCCTTTTAAAACCGGGCGCTACCCCCTCGAATGGCCTCTCGCCGCGGGCTCGCGGCGGTTTTTCTTTCGGCCGGAATGCGCAAGTTTTACTGGCCGCACGACCCGCTGCCCGGATGGCGGAAAAAATTTCCGAACGCTTGCCTGGCGCGGGCGTGCTTAATAGTTGAACGGTGCAATGTCGGGGATACGCAGCGAACGCGGCAATATCCCGGCAGTTTTGACAGGGATAAAGGCGGCACGCCGGAAAAACGATGAGATCGTCCATGATTCGCTACGCGCTGCCGCTGGTTGCGTGCGCCCTTCTGGCCGGATGCGCGGCCGCCCCGCTGCTCGGCTCGGCCGCCAGCGCCGTGATGTCCGCGGCCGGCATCGGCAAGCCCGAGGTGCCTGACGCGCAGAAACCGCCGCGCAATATCGGCCTCACGCTGGCCGCCGCGCCGAACCTGAATGCCGCGACCGACCACAAGCCGCTCGCGCTCGTCGTCCGGCTCTATGCGCTGAAGGACCCGACCTCGTTCCAGCAAGCGCCGTTCGACGCATTTACCGATCCGACCAAGGAAAAAGCCGCACTCGGCGCCGATCTGCTGAATGTGCGCGAAATCACGCTGATTCCGGGCCAGCGCTATACGGCAACCGAGAAGGTGTCGCGTGAAGCGCAGGCATTCGGCATCGTCGCGCTGTTCCGCGATCCCGCAATACAACGATGGAAACTGACGTTCGATCCGGTGAAGTCGGAGAAATCCGGCATAATCGTCGGCCTGCATAATTGCGCGATGACGGTCACCGACGGTACGGTCATCGCTCCGCAGCAGGGTGCGCCGTCGCAACCGCTGAATATGCTTTCTTCGGTCTCCTGCGGTTAAACATGACGCACGAATGTCAATTAACAAGAGTTAACACTTGGCGATTTAATTCGGGCACGAACAAATCGATTACATCGCAACGCCACATTAACCGGATTTGACATGAGTTATTCGGCCAAGGTGCTGTGGGGGGAAGGGCTGTTCCTCCGGCCTCAACATTTTCAGCGGCAGGACGCGTACCACGAGGCGCGCCTGTTCGAGTCCATCCAGGCGATCCAGCCGTACAACTGGGGCGTGCGCTCGGTGCGCATCGACCGCGACGCGCTCGGCAGCAACGTGCTGCGGGTGGCCGAGCTCGCGCTCGTGTTCCCGGACGGCGCGCTGTATGCCGCGCCGCAGGCCGATGACCTGCCGCCGCCGATCGCGCTGGACACGTTGCCCGACGGCATCAACGAATTCGTGTTCTATCTCGCGCTGCATCCGCTGCGCGAGAACGGCACCAACTACAGCGACGATCCGGCCGCCGGCTTCATGACGCGGTTCGTCAGCGAGCAGACGAGCGTCGCCGACAACTTCACCGACGCCGCCGAAGCCGACATCACGTTCCTGAAGACCCAGGTCAAGCTGATCGCGCACAGCGAGCCGCGCGACCAGTTGCTGTCCGTGCCGCTCGTGCGCGTGCGCCGCACCGCGACGTCCGGTTTCGAGATCGACGACAACTTCGTGCCGCCATGCCTCGCGATCGAAGCGTCGCCGATCCTGCACCAGCGGCTGCGCCAACTGGTCGACGCGCTGCAGGCGAAGGTGAACGCGCTGTACGGCTTTCACCGCGAGCCGTCGAAGAACATCATCGAATTCCGCTCCGGCGACATCGCGTCGTTCTGGCTGCTGCACACTGCGAACGCCGCGTTCGCGACGCTCGCGCACCTGCACCAGCACGCGGCGCTGCATCCGGAGCGGCTGTTCCACGAACTGCTGCGCCTCGCAGGTCAATTGATGACGTTCTCGAAGGGCTATACGCTCGCCGACCTGCCCGTGTACCGCCACGACGATCCCGGGCCGAGCTTCGCGCGTCTCGACCTGATGCTGCGCGAATTGCTCGACACCGTGATCTCGACGCGCTATTTCGCGATCACGCTCGACGAGGTGCGCCCGTCGTTCCACCTCGGCCGCCTCGATTCCGGCAAGATCGACGACAAGACCGAGTTCTACCTCGCGGTGTCGGCGGACATGCCGAGCGTCGAGCTCGTCGATGCGGTGCCGGCCCGCTTCAAGGTCGGCGCGCCCGACGACGTCGACAAGCTCGTGCTGTCGGCCATGCCCGGCGTGCGGCTGTCGTACACGCCGCAAGTGCCGCCCGCGATTCCGGTGCGCCCCGGCGCGTGCTACTTCGCGCTCGATTCGCGCAGCCCGCTGTACGAGCGCATGCTGCAGGCCCAGTCCGCGATGATCTACGCGCCGACTGGCATCAATGACCTGAAATTCGAACTGATCGCGGTCACATCATGAGCTACGCGCCTTCCCTGTTCGGCGACAACGTGCCGCCGCCCCAGCATAGCCCGGCGTCGACGGACTCCGCGTTCCAGGCCCGCTCGCTGCTCGATTTGCTGTACGACGGGTTCTTCATGCTGTTCCTGCTCAAGAACGGGCGGGAACCGGACAGCGCCAGCGAGTTCAGCACGCGGATCCAGGAATTCCTGTCGGATTTCGAGCGCGGCGCGAAGAAGCTGAACATCGCCGCCGAGGACGTGTACGGCGTGAAGTTCGCGTTCTGCGCGGCCATCGACGAGATGGTGCTGTCGTCGCAGTTCAAGATCCGGACCGACTGGGAACGCCGGCCGCTGCAGCTCGTGCTGTTCGGCGAGCAACTCGCGGGCGAGAAGTTCTTTCAGTATCTCGAGGAAGGTCGTGCGCAGGGTGCGGCCCGACTGCAGTCGCTCGAGGTATTCCATATGTGCCTGCTGCTCGGGTTCCAGGGCAAGTATCTGCTCGAGGGGCCGGAAAAGCTCGCGTATCTGACCGCGCGGCTCGGCGACGAGATCGCACACATGAAGGGCAAGCGTGCGCCGTTCGCGCCGCATTGGCCGCTGCCCGATCAGATCGCGCATCGGCTGAAGCGCGAGGTGCCGGTGTGGGCGATCGGCGCGGTTTTTGCGCTCGTCGCGCTGCTCGCGTTCATCGGGCTCAACACGTATCTGAAGGACAAGACGCTGCAGACGCTCGCCCCCTATTCGCAGGTGATCAAGGTCGGGCCGGAGTCGGCTAATTTGACGATTTCGCTGCCGTAACAGGCGTGCGTTTTTCGAACGCCACTTCATGGAAAAAGGACCGCCTAGCGGTCCTTTTTCGCTTCTATCCGCTTTATCGGGACAACTGAAGAAGATCGACGGCGTACCGATGCGTCACGCCATCCAGACGTCTTCGTAGCCGGCATCGTCGATGATGAAGCGTGCGCCGGCCGGCAACCGCAGATAAGGCAGGACCCATGGCAGGCACGCCGACAGGTGCGCGGCATGCACGGGCTGATAGAAGTCGGCGGCGTCGCTGTATTCGCCGCAATGGAAGAACCAGCCGACGTTGTCCCCTTCGGACAGCGCGATGCGCGTGCCGTAGACGGGCATGCGCCCGAGCGTCGACAACGCGACGGCAACCATGTCTTCCGGTTCGACGGCATGCAGCCCGTAACGTGCGCAAACGGCATCCTGTTGCGCGCGTAGCACTGCCGGATCGTCGGCCATGTTCGTTTTCTTCCTGTCTTTCGGCGAGTCAGCCGGGTTGCCAGCACAACCGCGGGTCTGCGCCGCCGGTCGATACGAAATATGTAGCAGCCTGCGTCGCCGTTGCCCGATCGACGCACTGCCGCGCCGGACAGTTGCCTCGCTGGCCGCCTGCCACGAGTTCGATCGTGTCGCCTGCCGGCGCTTCGGGCACCGTTCGCATTCGCCTGCTCGTCGTCACAACAGGATGAATGCGTCGTTCTCGACGTAGAAGACGAACGCATCGAGCAATTGCGCGACGCTCGGTTCGTCGACCTGATCGTGTGCGTTGATCACGATGTCCTCGATCGTCGCGCTGTCCAGCGTGACTTTCCAGTCTGGTTGGGCCGCGATGGCAGGCGCAACGTCGGCTTGCACGTCATCGGCGTCTTCGAAAAACGCCCCCTCGGTGTCGAGCGTCCACGGCATCGGCGGCAGGTAAAGCCGCCCGGAGAAATCGCCGGGACGTTCGAGAATATGGTGCAGCGACACTGCGGTCGGTGAATCGAGCGACATGGGTATTGCGGTGGTATCCGGGTTGATTGCGTTGCATCGGCCGCGCGCGACCTGCGGCAGGCCGTGATTATGCCAATTCCTTGCGCGCCCGCCTTCCGGTGCACGTCAGTCGATACGCACCGTGACCGGTGTTCCCGCAAAAGCCGCCGCCCCCCTGCTTCACGTGTTCCAGTCCGTCTGTCGTGCGCACCACGATCGTGACCGGCGCCCGTCCTTGCGCCCATCGCGCATCCGGCGTCAGTTGGGATATTCGGCATTTCTCCACGCAACGAGACGGGCTCGGCATCGCCATAGCCGGCCACCCGCTCAATCCCTGTCGATCTGCTCCTGGCCCGGTGGTTTCGACACCCGCCGACGGACTGTGTTCGTCAGATTATTCCGCCCGCGCGAGCACGTCACCGGTTTTCCGTGAAATCGATTGCAATCAGGGCCACTTCGACTTCCGGTAAGGCTCGGTTGCGAGTAGTGTCTACGTGCCCGTATTCCGGCCCAGCCGGGCCCGACCGGCGCCCTGCACTCATTTACACAACGCTGCACACTGGAGATCTGCGATGAAACGTTCGAAGTTCCTGTTGTCGGGCCTGCTGCTCGCGTCCGCCCTCGGCTTCACGGCAGCCGCCGCGCACGCGGACGACCTGCTCGATTCCGTGAAGAAAGCCGGCGTGCTGCGCGTCGGCCTCGAGGGCACGTATCCGCCGTTCAATTCGCGCGGCACGTCCGGCCAGCTCGAGGGCTTCGACGTCGACGTCGCGAACGCGGTCGCCGGCAAGCTCGGCGTGAAGACGCAGTTCATTCCGACCGAATGGAGCGGCATCATCGCCGGCCTGCAGGCCGGCAAGTTCGACGTGATCGTCAACCAGGTCACGATCACGCCGCAGCGCAAGGAAGCGCTCGACTTCAGCGAACCGTACACGTACTCGGCCGCGCAGTTGATCCAGCGCAAGGACGACACGCGCAACTTCAAGTCGCTCGACGATTTCAAGGGCAAGAAACTCGGCGTGACGCTCGGCACCAACTACGACCAGATGGCGCGCACCGTGCCGGGCATCGAGGTGCAGACGTATCCGGGCGCGCCGGAGAAGTTGCGCGATCTCGCCGCGGGCCGCATCGAGGCGACGCTCGACGACCGCCTGATGCTGCCGTACATGATCAAGACGTCGAACCTGCCGCTGCGCGCGGGGGCGGTGCTGAACGGCGGCAAGCAGGAAATGGCGATCCCGTTCCGCAAGGGCAACCCGAAGTTCGAGAAGGCGATCAACGACGCGCTCGAGTCGCTGCGCAAGGACGGCACGCTGAAGAAGATCTCGACGCACTGGTTCGGCAGCGACGTGACGGTGCCGGTCGCGCAGTAAACGATCCAGCGATCCAGCGCTTCAACGCGTCACGCCGGTCATGTCGATGAAGGCGTGACGCGTCCCCTCAAGCCGCTTCGTCGAAGCGCGCGAGCAGCATCTGGCCGATCGGCGTCAGCGCCGGACGCACGGCCACCGCATTCACGCGCACCTGCGTAGGGTCCACTAACCGCTTCTCGACCAGCACGGCGAAAGCGGGATTCGATTGATCGACGCTGTCCGGCGCACGTGCAATGCGCAGCAGCATCGAGAATTCATGCGGGCTCAGCATGGTTCACGTCTCCTGATCGTCCGCGATCCGGTCCGAACCGGCGTCGATCGTATTTTCGAAGGAAAGGGTGCGATGCATGATCGCTGCGGCGCCGGGAGCGAGATCCCGGTGGTCTGCCTGCGACGCGGGCACGTCGTCGCGAGCAGGTTGCGCGCGCCCCGGAGCCGGCGATGCCGCCGCGGCACGGGGGCTTCCCACCTTATGGACATATCATGACGCGGACGTGACAGTGAAATGGGGAAGTAGCGGATTGAAAGCAGGGCCGCGCCTGGCCGGCCACAGCGGGCTGGGTATGGCGACGCGCTACGTCCGCGGCGCTCATCCCGTAAGACGATCACGCTGATCGCCGTGCTGCCCCTGCCGGCGCCGCGCCACAGCCCGCGCGCGGTGTTGTAGTGCGTCGAGCGAACGCAACAGCGCGTGCTTCAGCAGGCCGGCGGCCGGTTTCTCAACGATCACATGCACCAACAGCGCTGTGCCTATCGCCGCAGCGACGACACCCCAAAACAGCACGCGCTGGTCAACGACCGGGCCGGCTTGATTGAACACCATGTAACCAACGTTCTGGTGAATCAAGTACAACGGGTAGCCCCCGGAACGGTCCATTGAGAAGATCTCCGCTCCGGCTAGCGATAGCATTCAGCCAGCGCGCTTCAATCTCATACGCTTCGCATGCTTCACAACGAGCTTGCTCGCCTCGGTACAGTAGCGCCATTGCATTGCGAGTAAATCGGTGGCCCTTCTCGCATTCGAATTCATACCGCTCGTTGTAGCCGGCCCAGGTGCCAGAGAGACAACGCCAGTTCAGCGCCGTAACAGTGGCGTGCAATCGCTCAAACGCTACCGCTCCCGCTTCGTCGAATCGACATGCCGTACACCATGCCCCATCCAAGATCGAACCGGCAAAGCTTTGCCACTCATGGCCTGCTGCACAACGAAACCGGTATCGTGACATCAGGCCCGTATAGCTTTCACTCAAACAAGCCCCACCCCGTAACGCCGCTGCCGCCTGCAGGCGTGCAAGTCCGTCATGGTCCAATCGGCGCGCAGAATTGGCTTCCGCCACGCAACGCCGACACCAGTGGCCGGCAACGATATGCTGTCCCAGCGCCTCCCACTCATGCTCCTTCGCACAGCGGAGGCGGTATCGCCTCGCTACGGTCGTGAATTCGCTCCCTACAAGCTCTCCTCCGCGCTCCCTGACAATTTCCATCCATCGGTCACGCAGCGCTTCCCGCTTGCATTCGGGACATGCGGTCACATTTTTGTACAGGATAGACGTCGCAAGCCGCTCGAATTCATGCCCATTCGAACACCGGAAAAGGTAGTTCGCCTGTGCTCCAGCCCATGCCGTCGTCAGAAGCGTGAGCCCTCCCGCCTCCGCAAGCTCTACTGTATGTTTAAACGCCTCTTCAGCTGTACGCGCCATATCCTAAACAACCGCATTGTTTCATCACGAACACCGGACATCCCACCCAATCGGAACAACTTGCTCCGAAGCCATCTAGAAGACGAGTCCCGAGCTAGAATGCAGTCATGGAAAATCAGCTGAAACCGCACCACGGAGAGATCCCAATCCGTCAAATCCGCGCGATGTACGACGACCACACAATCCGAGTCTACCAAGCGTACTCAGACGCGATCGCCGATTCTGCTCTGACGAATGGAACATTCGTTTCACCACCGTTCAAGATGGAACGAATGACCTGGATTAAGCCATCGTTCATGTGGATGATGTACCGTTCAGGTTGGGGACTGAAAGATTCCGGACAAAGACGCATTCTCGCCATCGACATATCGCGCCAAGGCTTTGAGTGGGCATTGGCTCATAGCTGTCCGAGTCACCCTGAGGAAGCAATGAATCGAGAGGAATGGTTGCGCATCAAGGAGAGCGCTCCCGTACGCGTTCAATGGGACCCAGAGCGCGATCTATCGCTACAACCGCTCACACACCGTGCGATCCAGATTGGCCTCAGCAAGCAAGCCGTCGACCTGTATGTGCATGAGTGGATACAGCGCATCACCGACGTAACTCCGCTGTCACATAGCGTGCACGCTCGTGTCCTCCAAGGCGACCTTGCGTCGGCTCGCGCGTTGCTGCCAAAAGAAACCGTCTACGAAGCCCTCGCCTAATTCAGTTTGAACGATCGCTTGCGACATCGCCCGACTGCGGCGCTCGGCCGCGCTCGTTTAGTTCATGCAGTAGATCGCGGCCGTCAACGATCCAAAACTTATCGGCTACCGGGAACACTTCATCGGGCAAGGTATTCGCAAAATCGACAAACTCCCCGGTCCATCCATCGGGGACATAGCGCTCCAATCGTGGACCATTGTGATAAAAACCGAAGAATCTCTTGCCATCAAAATCAATGAATGCAATGGGGAATAAAAAATCGACGTCCCACCAGGATTTCGCGCTCGAGAATCGCTCCAACAGAGCACCCCTCAAAAAATCAATATTTAAGGGATGAGTTATCGGCTCCGCCAAGAATTCTTCGGCTGCATCCTGATCGACAACTACAATACCAGCTCTCTCCCTTGCCGTTGCGCTCTCATCAGGCACTTCATAGCCTGCAGCTACAAACTCGTCCCGCCATTTTTTCCAATCGAGTACTAGATTATCGTGGCCCGACAAGAACCAATGTGCAGTCCCGTTGCGGCGTGCCACAGCGACGGCATATTGCCGCTCAAGCGACTCAGGGGGAACCAGCCCTAAGGTTTCTTCGAGATTTGACATTGCTTTCTGCCCCCGTCCGCGAAATTTCGGCTCGGCGCTACCGAGGTTTCCGACTTCCCCTACGGACCCAGTACGCACTAGCGGTTGAAATAGGCGACGCAATAAGCTCATTACTCGACCTCTACCACCATTTCCAACGCGATCTTCGATTGATTGAGGCTGCCATCCGGGGCCGGCTGCTGCTTCAATTCGTCGAGGGCATAGACGATACCAACTCGACGCCCAGGTTGGAAAAGCTCCACGTCAATCTTGTTGTTGACGTAGATCCCCGACGTACATAGCGCCCCGTCATCCAACTGAATTTCGATTGTATTGTTTGGCACATTCTCGTCTTGTCCAGCAACGAACGCTCGACGGATAACATCAATTTGATAAAGAAGTGGCATTCTGCCTTCTTGAATACTGGCCCACCATTCCGTTGATCCAAATAGACCATACGTACCACGAAGCCCCATTCGAGGCTTCGCAGCATTTAGCTTCAACGCTTGTGCGAGCTGAACCTGCATAGGGTCTTCTCGCAATCTATCTTCGAGCCGAAAGACACATTTCATAGGAACGCCGAAGTCTTCAAATCGCAACAGCATGATAAGACCTCACAAGCACAACCACTTAAACCAAACCGCGCTTCGATTACAGGCATACGGACCTTGACCAAGTCGAGTCGTCACTCACCCGCCATCAACCTAGAATCGAATATAAAATTTCGATCAAAATATTTTGATGTATACCACAACCTGATTTGGATTAACTGACAAATCACAAGAATCGTTGCCCGCAATCTCCAATCCATCCGAGTAGAAGACCTCGTCAGCATCGTCATATTCAAGCGACCCGAATTCAAGCAAATCCATCACTTTCGCACCAAGACCGACTCTGGTAAAAATCTTTCCCTTATACTCATACCCCGCCCCGCCCACAACGGACTCGACCACAATGCTTTCGAGCACATTTTTCTTAAAAACAAGCCTGGCAAGTATATTCTGCCAATCGTACACAACATTTTCCATATCAGCCGCACGAAAAAATATAACTCCCGGCTCACGGCAGTCGATCAACAATCTCGGCGAATTATGGAATTTTACTATTCTCTGAAGAGTCTCACCGTCGCACCCTATAAGCTTTTTAATAGCGTCATGCGATAACCCAAGGGGTAACCCAAGCATTGCCCGCCCTGGCTCAATAGGCGCTTCCCAGTCAAACCCTTGATTCATCAGTGACTCCACTTCCTACTTACCGGGTCAAAACCAATCACAGCAGCGACATATTTCCAGTCAAGCAAATCGGGAGATGCTGACCCTAGAATTTCCTTAAGATCTATTATTGGCGAAATTCACATTAAACATCTTGCCATTCGGCTTCCTTCATTGACAATCGAAACCATGGGCATCCTCGAATTGCTTGACAGAATTTTGCAGAGACGAAGCCGCCCCCAATTGGTGTAGCTGCCCGCTCTCCCGCTCCACAACAATTGGCCCATTTCCCCCAAGAGAAAATATAATGTTCCCCGTCTCCAAATATTTTCTCGAATTGAATACGAACACCCACCCATACTGTTTTTCGATCGTCTTTCCCTCAACAACTGCATATCCACCGGTGGACTCGGTTGAACCCATTTGATCAAGATACTCTTGAACACGTTGTAGCGCCTGATCCTTGGTTATAGCCATGCTTCCTCCTATTTGTCTGTCCTGAGAATGAACCATCGCGTGTACCCATCGCTCAGGTTTGTAGGCTTGCCAGTTTGTCCATCAAGGAAGCGAATCGATCCGCCTTGATTTACCGTTACTGAAGTGTCCTACCTCATCGCCGCGAGCACCGAACACAACTGCTCTGGAGCCATCTCCCCAATTCGACATAGTCTGAGCAATCGCATCAGGGCCTGTACGACCGATCCAATTGAAGGTTTTTTTTCCAAAAGCCGTCGCAACATCCGCTGGGCTTGTCACCTCTCCTGGCAAGGCGCTCGTCGGATTTCCGGCCAATGTCGCGTCTGTGGCAACGGCGCAGTTCGCACAATTCATCGTTCGGCCATCGGAAGGATAGATCGAATTTACATCTCGGACGCTGTGCCCGCCGACCGCCTCACCAATATCGACGCTAATACCCGGCTTGCTGCTTGCCAGAACCCTGTCAGTAAGCACCGCCAACGCGGCACTACCAGTCAACACCCCAACAGCAGTCGGATCACCCTGGCCGACGGCCTTCATCGTATCCGAGAACCCGGCCACCGAATTCACAGCGGTTTGCTTCACACCGTTCCGCTGAATCGATTGGCCAACCTCGCTTACAGGATCGCCGACACCGCCACCAATGACGGACAATCCATCAAGCGTTTGCAGCGCCCCCTGCACGGCACCGTTTGCCGCAGTTTTGACAGCCGACGACGCAGCAGTTCCGACCCAAGACGCAACTTGCGTAGCCTTGCCGTTCGCGAGCTTCGCTCCAAGCCTCTGCATGTCGTCATAATTCCGGAAGTCCGCAGTACCCTTCACGAACTCCGCCGAGCAATCGACTTGCGAGCAAGCAGTTGCAATCAAGCGGTTGTAGAGATCGACATTGTTGCCAGCCAGCGCCTTAATCTTGTCGATTTCAATTGCCGATTGAAGCGATCGACCGCTGCACCGGTCAACGCCCCCGTCCCACCGCCGACCAGCGCGCCAGTTCCCCTGCCAACAGATTCGACGCCACGTTACCCAGTAACTCGTCGACGTCCTTGTTGGCGCTCGCACCGACCTAGCTAACCCTAAAATCGGTCAGTGTCTTTTCCGGCGACAGAAATCCTCAGTTCCTGAATTGAACACCATGCTTACCGAAAATATGCGCCTTTCCGATCCCCAGAACTTCTGTAATCGTCCCTTAGAAATAGACGCCTTTATTCCACTTTTGCACATTATGTATTCGCGATCACCTTCACCCACCCCCTTTTCCTCCAAGAATTTCTCGAGCACCTGAGCTTTTTTGCACCGAAACTTGATGCATCTACGTTATAAAACCCAAGTGTCGCCGCGACTTCGCATTCTCATGCCGAAAAAAATGGTTGAATTTTTGATAAAATAATTCAAATCCCCAACCATAACATCACCCCCCTTTTCAATGGGCCGAGATGGAGTCCGACAAATTACCAAAATTAAGAACATTACCCACAAGAAAAAGACGACAGTCTTCCATGCCGAGAACCCCTTCATTTTTCTTGCTCGATCACTTTCCGTATATTGGGCGCCCCAATAAAAAATACCAGCCCCGCGTCACGCAAAGCACCGCACGCAATCAGCCACTCAGATTTCCATCATCAACGACACGGATCTTCTTCATTTTTTCAATTATTTCTTTCTTGCCCCCCTAGAAAATCCATTTTTTATCAGAAGTCCAATAATAAATGCACATGCAAAAGCCACACATACCCAATAAACATTTTTTTGCTTACGAGTCATCTTCGCCCATTGATCCGGATTCGGGCCTCCACCGACTGCTGCCATACCCCCTATTTTCCACGCTCAGTAACTCCAGCCGAATGCCCCCACGGCATTACACCGAAAGATATAGAACCCGGTTGACCAATACCAAATTCAACCGCAGTATACATGTATACCTCCGCCGATCTATGCAATCGAACAGGCAATAAGACAAATGCAAGCCGCGCATAAAAAACTGCCGCCAATCAGCCAATCATTTCCGCTCGCCTTCTATCTCTTTCGACGACCAACCCATGCCATGACAATAAGCACAACGGCAAGAATAGTGCCTTTCGTTACAACGCTTTTAAGATTTACCGCAGAAATCAGATGACCGATACTCAGCCACTGAAGGCATCCTGTCGCAAACATGCAATTCAGGGTTAGCCCAACAATCCATGCGACGTACATACCTGCGACGCAAATTCCCCATGCACCTAAGAACGCTATAACCCATCGCCTCATTTTTTACCTCCGATGTTTGGGGTGGGAACTATCGGAGCCACGGCTTCTTGAGTGATGCCGTCTCCAATAGTGCCGCCGATTACTCCCACTGCGTTGGGTCGAATTAAATTCCATCCGTTTCTTGCCCAAACCCCACTGGCAGCTCATCCATTTGCATTACTTATAGTTGGCCGGAGCGAAGAATTAATCCACGACTCTGCGACTTTACCGGTCGAATAACCAACAGCTGATAGAGCGCCGCTCGTGATGCCAGCGCTAACGACGCTGTCATTCTTACCTTGCAGAATATTATTGAGAGCCGTCGTCGTAGCCCCGCCAAACGCGTTGACTCCAGACTCCGTCATCTTCCCCTGCTTCGTCAGCAACGAAATGCGCGTGTCGATGATTGCGTTATCACGATTGACCGCATCCCAACCATTCGTGTCCGCGTGCACATCGGAACCGGTACTTGGCATTACTTCCGTGATAGGTCTCGTCCAGGCACTGCCCGCCGTGCGAGAGCGCTCTGTATGTCAGAGAGGCGTTCGGACTTGAGGTGGGAATCCCCATTGCGACGCGCGAAGCAGGGCCAGTACCTGCCTCCTTTGACGACACTGTAACCGCGCGCCTGCCTGCGATAACCGTTCGCGCGTTCCCAGAGGTCGTGTTCCTTGATCCCGAAATACGCGTCGGTAAGGCATCGGCCGCCACGCGCTATGGCGGCCTCCTGAAGCCGCGTCAACCCGTTACTGTCGGCGAGTTGTTCAGTGCGATATGCCAACGCACACGTGGGGCAACTACTGCCCTCAAGAATCTTGCGTGCCTCCGTCGAGCACTCGTGGCCCTGGCTGCATGTGAAGTGCTATCGCACGTTTTGCCCAAGAAAGCGCCCTTCGCGGCACGCGACGCCACTCTCGTCGATCATTTCTGGAAATCGCCGCTCGACCCTGCTTCGCTCGCACTTGAGACACGATACCGTGCCGCGCATCGCGACTGTGCCGATGCGCGTGAATTTGTGGCCGGACGCGCAACGAAACAGATAGGCAAATTGCGTACCGCTCCATTGTCCGGTGACCAGCGTAAGCCCGCGGTTGGCGGCGATTTCGGCCAGAAGCGAGAATGCTTCGTCAGAGTTCCTGCGAGTGCGTTTCAGTGTTGTAGCTTTAGCCATCGCGTCGCAGTGCGTGCCATCCTCAAGCATTCGCCAATGCGAGCCCGCCACATTTCATCGACACCACTACTCTTTGCCTGCACTCCGCCCTTGTCCCTGCAAAATCGCATCGAGCTTCGCCTCAAGTCGAAGATTCGTGCAACCGACAAGATAAGCAAAACAGTAGAAATTAACGAACGGAATGATACAGAGAATCGTCCAGCGAAGAACCGGACGGCCTTTGTCCTTCGCAAGGTAGTGTCCCGCGAAGGCGACGCCAACGCAGGCAATCAGGAGTGGGGCGAACGAGATCCAACTTGTTTCTGGCGTTTGCTGCATAGTTTTCTACCTGCTATTTACTGAGAACTCTCGTGTCTGCATAAGGTGGCGCACGAAATTCCGAACAATCAGCGTACATGCCCATCAGCATCAAGAAAACACCAAATTAGGCAGCCCGATACAACCCAAATCAAATAAACATTACAATCGAACCGCCATAGCCTGACCATGCTTATAAATCAAAAATTTTGTTACATTAGTTATTTCACAAAGAAATCTACCATCATTCGATTTCGACAAGACACCGGTAATCTCAGCTTGATCCCCATACAAATATGCCCCCCCACCAAAGGCAGGGACACTTGAAAGAAGTTTCTTTTTCAAATCATCATGTCGCACCAAAACGGCGCAATTCTTTTCCCGAACTCTAGCATCCGATTCGACAAAATATCCATCCTGCCCATCCATGACAAAGAACCCCTTCAAAACCACTTCCACGTCGAAAGTAATGGTTCCGGCTCTTTCATTGAGTTCGATAATTTCCATAGCTCTCTCACGCCTAACAATTAGTGCGTATAAACAACTTGCCCAGTAAACTTCTTAGAGAACTCTTTGGCGGGGACAAAGTACTGCGCCCCGGTCCCAGGGTCTCTGATTGCAACAACGGACTTCCCCAACCGTGTCGTCACTCCGTCCACCACAACAAAGTGCCCTCCGCCAACATCCAAGTCGACGTGAGCAATCGCAGCATTTCCTCTCGATGTAGCCGCAGCCAAGTCGTCGACAGATGCATCGACAGCCCATCTAGCCGAGCTCAGCCCATTCTTCTGCAGTGCATTCGACAGCCCGACAACATCCGTGCCCCATCCAGGCACAAGGTTTGCGTCCTTGGCAATTTGGGAAATATTGACCCATTGCCCTCGATCGTTCATCACCATTGCACAAGCAGTAGGGCCGCAGGCGACATCGCCAACGTTCGAAATATACCTCTGATCTATAACAACGCGATCCCCATTGCGTGCCATTGCATTCGTTTCTGAAGCCAGTCCGCCTGCACTTCCGGCACCATCAGAACTTGCCGCTTGGCCGACAGCAACAACTGATTTCGAGGCGCTAGCCTGCGATCGTGCAAGCGCACCAGCTATATCCCTCACTAGGACCGGCGCCCCTACAAAGCCGAGCACTTCTCCAAGTGTTGATACATCAGCTTCCGCAAGTCTAGCCAGCTTCCATTCAGCGCTCGTGATGCTGCTAAGCAACTTAATCTCTTGCGACTCAAGCTGCTGCGTCTTGACTGGATCATCCTGATACAGAGCCTTTTCTTGCTGAAGTGCCTGAATTGCAACAGAAACCTGACCGACTTTCGAACCACATGCGTTGGGGTTGGAGCACGGCTGTCCAGCAATCTTGCTCGCTTGTGCATACTGCTGCTGCGCTGAGGCACTCGGATTTTTTGTGCCGAAGCGAGCCTGTTGTTCGGGAGTCCACGAGCCATCGACATTCCCACCTAACAGGGGATTATTACGTTCGCTCGAGCTCGCCTCGAAAAGTCCTGCCGACTTATTCTGAACGATAAACTGCTTGGCCTTTTCATCGCTGCCGCCAGTGATGCTAGCAAAACTGTCTACCAATGCGTAGCCGGCTGAAAGCAGCTTCTGGTAGGCCTCCTCGTTGCTAATCGATCTTCCCGTTTGTTGGAGATAAAACGCGGCAAAGTCCTTGGATTTCGACTTCGCCCAATCCCGTTCGTTCTGGTGCAGTTGCCGATTGAAGCGATCCACACTGGCACCGGTCAACGCGCCCGTCCCGCCACCAACAAGCGCCCCAGCCCCACCCGCTAGGAGGTTCGAGGTCACATTGCCGAGCAACTCATCAACGTTCGCGTTGCCAGTCGGCCCTGCATCCTTGATCGACTGCGCAATCTCATTCAGTTGCGGTGCGAGCTTCGCTGACACGCCCGCACCTGCCGCACCTCCAGCCGCCCCCAAGCCACCGCCGGTCAACCCACCCGTCAACGCACCACCGGCGATATGCAGCGCAACGCGGTTGTCACCGCCTTCAGCCCAACTGTCAGCCTCCTGCTGATACTGCGCCTTGAGCGTAGGATCGATTGCGCTGTCGGCATTCTTCTGTGCCGACTCCCGCTTCCTGTCCGCATAGCTGCCAATTTGCTTTGCAATCGCCTCCGATGCCGCCTGCGCCGCGTTGATGAGATCCGATTGATTGCTCAGCACCTGCTGCAGATCCGGCGTCTTGCTAACCGTGCCATTCAGGTCCGACGTATCACGAGTCAGCGTCGCCACATCCTGCTTCTGGTTCGCCTTGTCCGTGATCGTGATGTTGCCGGCACTGATTGCACTCTTCGTGGTTGCATTGCTGCCATCGCTCTCGCTCACGTAGAGCGGCAATGCACCACCCGTATTCTTACCGCTCGTCGGCCCATGCGTAGCGTAATTGTTGCCACCATCACCCACGCCCCCGCCCGCACTAATCCCGAAGCTGCTCGCGTTATAGCTTGAGCTGTTCTGGATGTTCGAGAACGATAACGTCCCAGTCGTCAGCTGATTCTTGTCAGGCGTCGCCGTGCTCGCGATGTACGCGCCCTTCAGGTCGGTGTTGCCCTTCACGGTGATGTCAAAACCACCGTCTCCGGCCTGAATACCCGATTGCTCGTTCACGCCAGCGTAGTTGCCGCTCGCATGACCGCTCTGCGCGCTGAAACTCGCGCTGCCGCCGCCCTGGCTAACACTGAATCCGCCGCCCGAACTGCTCTGGTGAGCCTCGCTGCGGCTCGTATCCTGCACCGACGCGAGATTCAGGTTGCCGCCGACATCCGTAATCACCTTGTTCGCGTTGACGTTCGCACCGACGATATTGGTGTCGCCGCCGCTGATGATCGTCGCCGTATTGCTCGCGTTGATGTGCGTATTGTTCTGCGTCGCCGCATCCGAATTCGCATCACCGTGCGCGCGCGACATTGCCGCCGACACGCCAAACCCGCCCGTGCCGTACGAGACACCCACGCTCGCACTCTTCGACTCGTTCGTGCTGCGCGTGCTGTCGGTATCCGTGCTGTTGACCAGATTGACCTTGTTGGTCGCCTGCAACAGAACATCCTTCGCGCTCACGTCCGATCCCTGGATCGTCACGTTGCCCTGCCCGGCGTTCTTGTCACCCGTCGCGACGAACGCGGCCGTACCGCCCGCCTTCACGCTGCTGCCGTTGTTCTGCGTGCTGTTCTCGGTGAACGTCGACTTGCTGTACGACGAGCCGAAGCTCAGCTCCATCTTCGCTTCGACCTTGCCCTTCGGATCGTTCAGCGCATTCGTCATGTTGCCCGTTGCACCGACAAGATCCGCCATCCCGCCCGCCGCCGCGATCGCGTGCAGCGCTGCCGCCCGGCCGTCCTTGCTGCCGCCCGCGCCCTGCGCCTGCTGATTCACGTTCTGGATCGCGTCGATCACCGGCGACTTCACCGCGAGCGTGAAGCCCGAACTCTTCACCTCGTGCGTTTCTTCGTGATGACGATCCGTCTGCGATGCATCGATCGTGACTTCCTTCGCGATGCCGGTCACATCCTGGCCGGCGACGATGTCCGAACCGGTCACATGGAGCTTATTACCGGCCACCATCGACACGCTGCCGTCCGTGCTGCCGATCAGGCTGCCCTGCGAACCCTTCACCGTATCGCGGCTGGTATCGATCGTCTGGTTCGTGCCATACGAGATCCCGGCACCCGCGCTACCGAGGCCGGACTTCTTCACATCCTTGTAGTGATACTCGCTCGAAGCCGTATCCGCCGTCGTGACCGTCAGGTCGTGGCCGGCAGAAAGGCTCACGTCGTTGGTCGCCGCGATCGTCGCCGCCTTCGCCGTCAGGTCGTTGCCAGCCTGCACCGCAACCGTGCTGCCCGACAACGTCGTGCCCACCGCATTGGTGTAGCTGCTCGAATCGATCGTGTGCGTCGATTTCGACGACAGGAAGCCGTTTTCCTTGCGGTAGTGCTCGTCGTTCGCGCTCGCGCTCTGTTCACCGGCCTTCAGGTTGACATCATGGCCGGCGCTCACGCCGATTGCGCCCTGCGCGTTGGCATATGCAGCCGTCGCATTCACGTCATGGCCGGCCACTATCGCCAAGTTGCCGCCCGTCGCGATCTGCGTGCCCGTGTCGCTCGACGCCGTATGTTCCGCGTGGTTGCGAGCATCCCACTTCACCGCGTCCTGGCTACTTTGGCGGACCGCATTCAGATTCACGTCATTGTTGGCTGCCAGTACTGCATTGCCAGTCGTCGCGATTACGGCCGCATTAGCGTTCAGATCGTGACCGGCGACCGCCTGTAAGCTGCCAGCATTGATCGCCGAAATACGGTCGAGACCGGTTGCACTACCGGTCTTCGTGGTGGCCGAACTCGTCGTAGTCGTCAGGTTGAGGTCTCGCCCGGCCGACAGCGCTACGGTATTGCCCTGAATCAACCCGCCAATATTATTGAGATCCTGGTTCGCGCTCGCGAGCACGGTTCCGCCCGACACGGTACCGCTGTTGTTGATCGAATCCGCATGGATGATCGTGACATTTCGGCTCGCGATCGTGCCCGAGTTCTTGTACGCACCGTCGGCATCGACCGTGACGTTCTTGCCGGAGATGATCGTACCTTCGCCCGTCACATCCGCCGCGTTCGCGTGCAGATAGACCTGCGGCACCAGCACCGTCTGTTGGCTACCATTCGGTAACGTCACCGTCTGACTCACGAGCCAGACGATGTCGCTCGTCAGCGCGGCCATCTGCGCATCGGTCAGCGCCGTACCGACGTTCAATCCGAACTGCTGCGATGCCTTCACGCCATTCGCCATCAGCGCCTGATATTCGCTCTGGTTGTCCGTATAGTCGCCAATGAAACGCTGGCCGGTGGTCTGGATGATCTGCTGCTGAATCAGTTGCTGCTCGTAGAAGCCGTCGCCGATGCGCTTGAGAACCGTGTTCGGATCGACCTTGAGTGCGTCCAGCATCGTGTCGCTCGATAACCATTTCCGGTAATCGGTAAAGCGCGGGTCCGTCTCGATCAGGAAGTGGCTGCCGGGGTCGCTCGTGACCTGATACAGCGCGTTGTTGGGCAAACGGGTGTTCGGCGTCACCGTGCGCACGACGACATCACCTACATTCGCCTTCACGGCCGATACGTTCCCCGCACCGACACCCGATACGCCCGAGCCGACCAGCAATTGCCCGTCAATATCCTTACCCGCCACCGGCGTCACGCCCGTACCGCTTGCGCCCTGCGCAACGGACGTCGCTGCCGCCACGCTCTTGATCGGATTTGACGGCTTGCTCGGATCGGTCAGCACCACCGGCAGATCGATGGTCTGCGCCGGAATGGCCGGCATGAAGGGAGTCGAACTGGTTGCGCGCTCGTCACCGCTGAACGCACCGCCAGACTGAACCCACGTATAGATCGCCTGGCCTGAACCCGTGAACGTTTCCGTGCCTTGCGCACCGATGTTCTGTACGTTTTTAGGATTGTTACCGTCACCGGCCACGATCTGACTCTTGTCGTTGACGCCCGAGACGGTATTGATCGTGATACTACGACCAGACGTGATCGTGCCCGGTTGCGAAGCCGTGACAACATCCTTGGTCGATGTCACGTTGGCCGTATAAACGGTGTACGTCTGGACGAGGCGGCTCGCCACGTCCGCGTTATACCCGACCAGCGCCTGATTCAGGTTCTGATAGGCGGCAACGGTCGCCTTGTACCACTGCTGGAAAGGCGCACATGCCGCGTTGGTCGAGGTCAGACACGACGGGCTCGCCGGATCGAAGGGATTCGGTTTTGCGCCCGTGACGTCCGCTTCAGTGGGAGCCTTGATGGAAAACCAGTCGCTGCCGACGTTGCTTCTACCGGTCACCAGCGCTACGCCCGAAGACATCCAAAACGGCCCCGACGTAGTCCATGCCGGATTGGCGTCGGGCGGCGGCGTCACACCGAAAGTCGCCCAGATGTCGGCCGGCACCGTCCGATACGCGCCAGTCTGAGCCGCCCAAGCTCCAGTGGCGAAATTGCTTGCGGGATACGCCGTGTTGTCGATTTTGCCCGCCACCCCGTTCATCGTGTACTTCGCGTACTCGGCGAACGGATACTTGGTCGACGGCAGCAGAATGAATTTCTGGTCGTCGTCCAGCGCCCACTGATAGTCCGTGCCCGGATGAATTTCCTGACTGTTCTTCTGGTACAGATAAACGGTCGACGGATCGATCTTCTCGGTCGAGCCCGGCACCTGATACCACAACTGGTTGCCACTGTCGGTCGTAACCTTCGAAGTCTGGAAGTTCGAGTTCAGATTCTCGAACCGGTTTGCGCTGATCGTGATGTCGCGGCCCGCATCGATCTGCGCGCCATTGTTCGTCACGAGTTGGGCGCTGCCGGTTGCCTGACGATTCGCATCCAGCGCGCCGCCAACGCGAATGTCGTTGCTCGCGTAGATCAGTGCATCGTTCTGATTCTTGAAAGTCTGCGCGCCGATGTCGAGGTCGCCACGCGATGCGATCACGCCCCCCACGCCTTGGGCGTTCTGGCCGTTGATGACTGTGTTCGCCCCGACTGCGACCGTATCGCCATAAATCCGGCCACCGGCATTCGTGATGGTGTCTCCGGCGGTCACCGTCGTTGTGCCACCATCGATCAGACCTTCGTTCGTAATCGACTGATTCGCGTGGACGTTCGTAGCATTCCCACCAAAAATCTCGCCTGCCGCACGGTTCTGGATCGAATTGGCATTCACGTTGGCAACGTTGCCCGCCGACAGTGTGCCGCTGTTGTCGAGCGCGCCGCCGACCGTGGTCGTCAGATCATGGCCCGCCACAATCTGTCCGGTGTTGGTCAGATCGCCTTGCGTCGTCACATTGACGTCGCCCGCCGATTGGAGCTTGCCGTCGTTGTTCAGCGTCCCGGTCGAGACCGTCAGTTGCTGGCCTCCGTTGATGTCGCCCCGGCTGTTGACCAGCGCATTCGACGCTCCCAATGTTGCGGTGCCTTTCGACTGAATGCTACCCGACGTGTTGTCGATGGTCGGTGCGATCAGCTTGGCATCCTTGTCCGCACGAATCGAGCCGGACGTATTGTCGAGCGCCTGGTTGGCGTTCAACATAACGCTTGCGCCCTCCATTCCGGCCGTCAGCCCCGGCACACCTGCGGTCGTCGGCAGCGTCGAATTGGCTGTCTGCGCATTGCGAATCGTATCGCCCGTCACCGACAGCGCGCCGCTCGCGTGCATGGCCCCGCGCGTGTTGTCGACCGTCGTACCGGACACCGTGACATCCCTGTTGCCGCCGATCTGGCCGGCCACGTTCGACACCGTGCCGGCGCTCCGTACGGTCAATGCGCCGTCCGCCACGAGCGAACCCGCATCGTTGGTCACGAATGCGGCATTGACGGTCGCCGCACCGCTCGACGAGATTGCACCACCCACGTTGCTCAGTGCTCCGGTTGTCAGCGTGACACCATTGCCGAGAACCTGACCACCTGTGGACTGCCCTGCCAGTATGCCGTTGTCGAACGTCTGGCCGCGCGTATCGATGTCGACCGCTCCCGTTGCCTGCACCAAACCCGACCGGTTATCCAACGCCCCCGCCCGACTCGTCAGCGATTGACTTGCCGCCACTTTGCCGAGCGTGTTGTCGATCGCACCGTGTCCGGATGCAAGCGTGACGTTCGTCCCCGTGATCGTGCCGCCCGAGTTCAGCAATCCCGCATTGGTCAAGGTCGTGTCGCCCGACGCGAGCAGCTTGCCGCCTGCGTTGTCCGTCGTGCCGGATGTCGTCACTGACAACGCACCAGAAACCGAACCGATGGTGCCACCGTGGTTCGACACGGTCTGCGCCGCCACGGTCGTGTCGTGTGTCGCCGCGATCGTACCGCCTGCATTCGTCAGTGCGCCTGCTACAGTGAGCTTCGCCGCATCCGCCGACACCGTGCCTTGCGAATTGTCGAACGTACCGGCCTGCGTGTTCAGTGCGCCAGCTGCAGTAATCTTGCCCTGCGTATTGTCGAGTGCCTGAGAGACAGTCAGCGCCATGTCGCCGGTGGACGTGCCGATCTGGCCCGCACGGTTGCTCAGCGTGCCAGCGGTTGCGGTCAACCCGGTCGACCCCACCATCTTGCCGCTATCGTTCGACAGCGTGCGCGTGGCAGTCAGCGACAATGCATCCGACGTTGATCCGATCTGGCCACCCGCATTGACCAGGTCCCCCGTCTGGATTTGCGCACCGTGCACGGCCGTCATACTGCCGTTCGTGTTGTCGATCGTGTCGCTCGCGACGGTAAGTGCATTGGCCGAGCTCACCGTGCCGCCAGTACTCGTCAGCGACTGCGTCGCACGCAGCGTCGTGTCGCCAGCGGCCGATCCGATCGTACCCGCCGCGTTGCCAATGCTGTTTGCCGTCACCGACAGGCCATTGCCGCCGACCATGGAGCCCGACTGATTCGAGACGTCGCCCGTCGCCGTCACGGTCAGTGCGTCAGTAGTGCCGATCTTGCCGCCCGTATTCACGACATCGGCCGCTGTGATCTGTGCCGCATGTGCGCTGATCGATCCGGCCGAGTTGTCGAGATGGGCCGTGTGAATCGACAGGTCATTACCGGACGCAACTTTGCCGTTTGCGTTGTTCAGCGATTGCGTGACATCGAGCGAGGTGTCACCCGCCACGGAGCCGATCTGGCCTTGTGCGTTGGAAACCGTATTCGCCGTCAGCGTGAGGCCATTGCCGCCTGCAATCTTCCCGTTATCGTTCGCGACGCGCCCGGTCGCCGTCAGTGCCAACGCGCCCGTCGACGTGCCGATCTCACCGGCCACGTTCGTCAGGTCGGTTGCAGCGATCTGCGCCGTGCGCGCCGTGATGTGCCCTTGGGTATTGTCGAGCGCACCGGACGAGTTCAGCGACAACGCATCGGCCGCCAGCGTGCCGGACCGGTTCGATACCGATTGCGCGGTCACGTTCGCCAGGTTCTGCGAGCTGATGATGCCCGAGTCGTTGACCAGTTGCCCCGCATTCAGCGTCACGTTCTGGCCGCTCATCGTGCCGGCGACGTTCGACATCGTGCCATTCGCCGTGACGTTGACTGCGCTGGCCGCATTCACGGTCCCGTGGTCCAGCGTGACGTCGTTTGCGAACAGATTAACGTTGTCACCCGCTGCCAGCGTGCCGCTGCTCGTCACGTTCGCAGCGCGTGCCGCGACGGAGCCACCGCCGACGAGATTACCGGCGGAATCTACCCCCGCGTATGCCTGCCCGCTGTTGCTGAACGACGTGGCGGCTGTCAGGTTCGTGTTGCCGCCTGACGAAATCGTTCCGGCGTTCGACAATGCCTGCGACGCGTTCAGATCGGTGGCCTGCGTACTGACAATCGTGCCTTGCTGAGAAATGTTGGCGCCATCGATCCGGGTGTTCGCGGCCGACTGCAGACGCGCGGTCGGCGCAATCGTCACATCGCCGTTGTTCGAGACTTCAATATCGCCGGTCAGTGACGTGACAGCACCCGCGTCTCGCACGCCCACGCCGGCCTCGGTCCCGATCATCCGGACGCTATTGGCGAACATGCTACCCAATGCCTGCACGTCGATTGCGACGCCCGGCACCGCGCCAGTGCCGGCCTGGGCCTGCGCGGCATTGCTCGCATAGTCGAACCGGTTCGCGCCCGCTACCGCATTGATCGAGTCCGCCCACACCTGACCGTTGATCGTCATCGCACGCGAAATCAGGTCGATCGCACTGCCGTGCGCGTCGAGTCCTGCCCCGGCGATGCCGATCTGTCCTTGCGTCACATTGAAACCCGCCAACGTGCCGTCCGGATTGAACGTCGGCACGCCGGTCGTCAGCGTGACACGCGGCACATTCAGAAAACCGCAACCCGAACAGGTGATGCCTGCCGGGTTCGCGATCACGAGGTTTGCGCGATTGCCCGCGATCTCGGTCGGTCCGAGCAACTGACTGGGGTTACCCGACGTGACCTGGTTGACGATCACGCGGGCCGAGCTGTTGCCGAGAAATGGATTGCCTTGGACCCAGCCGGCGAGCTGCGTTTGCGAATTCTGGCCACTGTTGACCAGCACCGCGCCCTTCGTACCCACGTTGTACTGCGTGAAGTTGTTCAGCGAGACGCCGTTTTTCGGTGCGGTGATATTGACGAGCGGCACGCCTGATGCCGACACGCCAACGACCGGATGGGTCGGACCGCTTCGATCAGGCGTGATCGGTAGCGAAGCCTGCGCTTCCGCAACGAGGGGCTGCATGCCAAATGTGCAGAGCGCGGCAAAGACTGTCGCCCGTGCCGCGAACCAGATCGAGACCCCGGAATCCTCGGCCGGACGAACGACACGTTGTACACGAGAGCGCTCGCCGCCCCCATGCGCCGATGCGTTTTCGTCAACTGCCATCAGCATGCCGCGCACGGCACTGAATACCAAGCGAAAGATTCCGGAATTCATGATCGTTTTATTCTTGAATGCATGTCAGGCCGGCATGGCGCACATCGCGCAAACGACCGGCCCCACTCACGTTACTTGCAGCTCAGTGCCACCAAGCCGTTGATGTTGCCCGTCGTCGTAGCCGGTATGCCGTACGACACGATCAGATACGGTTGCTTCGCATCCGAGCCCATGACCGTGCTCATCAGAGTCGACTTCGTTTTGGCGCTGAGTTCGGTGAGGCCGACCGAGGAAGTCCCGACGAACGACTGGTTCTGGTCGTTCCCGATCGAGTACTGCAGATTCAACGTGTAGTTGATGGCCGTATTGCCGAACGTGTCCGTTCCGCTCGTCAGCGTCGCCGTAGCGCCAGTCAGCGAACCCGGCGCCGTATTGCCGTCTGCCGACGTCGGACGCGTTGCAAAAGCGAGCGAACATTGCATCTGCACAGCCGAGGTCACATCGATTGCAACCGGTACGCCGACTGCCCAGACCTGGCCTTGATTGGCGTTATACGTAGCGCCCGATGAATCGGCGCCGTCTGTCCAGCGGCCGATCGCGATGTCACCATTTCCAGCGAGGTCCGTCACGACGCCCTTCGTCAGCGTTTTGATCGTGCCCGACGAACCATACGGAATCGCGACATACGCACCCGGCGCGTGCTCCTTGAGCGTCGATACAGGCTGAGAGAGCGCCACCAGTGTGTAATTCCCGTTCGGCATCTGCCCGCCGTTCCACGACGCGGGCGGCATCAGAACACGAACCGTCGAAACCTGGCTCGAGATCGATTGCGATTGCCCTTCCACACGAATCCCCGACGAAGACGACGCGCTGCCCGACTGTGCTCCGTTCGACGACGCGCCACTCGATGCGGCATTGCTACCGCTGCCACCATCGTCACCACCGCCACATGCGCTCAGGCCCAGCGCAGCCACCACCGCAAACGTTGCCGTTACAGCTTGAAAAACACGGCGCTTCTCGTACACGCTCTGCATAGTCTTTCCTTCTTCTCTTTCTCGATCGACAAAAACACCCCGAGTCGCAACATGTCGTTCCGCTCGGACCGCCCCTACTGCTTAGAACAACGTGCTGACCTGGAACAGCAGCGTCGGCGAACTTGTCTTGAAACCCTGCGGCTTTGACAGCGGGAATCCCAGTGACACGTCGTAGTTCAGCGCCGCGCCGAGCACGTTCTTCGGCGCGAGATTGCCCCGCACGCCAACTACGGCGCCGACCAACGTTTCGCCAAGCAGGTACTGTGCTGCCGGCCCGCGCACGCGCCCGGCATCGACGCCGGAATACAGGGCCTGCGTGCCAACCGGCGTCGGCACGTACCAGTCAAGTTCGTTGGAAACGACCCAGCCGCTCTCGGCAGCCAGCGTCAGTTGCTGATCGAAGCCGCGCACGGCGTAACGCGTGCCGATCGTGAAATAGTCGGAAGGGGTCAGTGGCGTACGTGCGTTCTGCATGTTCCAGCCGAACTGGTACGAGAACGTTTGACCGCCTATCTTGAAAGGGACCTGTGCACTGAGGCTCGCCAACTCGATCTGTGTCTTGCCGTTGAAGTCGGGCGTGCCAACCACCGTGCCCGAATTACTGGACAGGCCCGGCAGCGATGCGCGCCAAGCGAACGAGCCGTCGAGGACAACATCGCCGATGTACTGGCGATGCGCGATGCCGAGCTCGTAACCGATGATGTCGCGATGCTGCACGGGAAGATCGACACCATCCAGCGAGTTGCGACTGATTTTGTGAAACAGGTTGCCGTGAAGCTCCGTACGCGCGTGAGCGTTCCGATAGATCACGCCCGAAAGGCCAGCCTGAAGCTGTGATTGCACGCCGCTATATTCGATCGGCGCATCGAAGCCGGCCACCGTCTGCTTATAGCGTGAGCGGCTCGCATTCAACGTCAGCATCGCATAGCCAATCGGCACGCTATAGTTCGCAGACACCGACTGGTTGCCCTTGTCGGACGCGCCAAAATTCGCATTCGTCGTGCCGGCGATTTGCAGCTGGTCGTAGAGGTGGAACGGCGAGTCGAACGTGAACGAGCCCGACAGTTCGTACTTGCCCGTGGAATCGAGGCCCGCGTTGTCCGTACCGATAACGGCATGCCAGCGCTTGCCGGTTCCGGGGTGAAAGACGAGTTCGGAGTCTCCCGGATTCAGGCCCGGCGCGATGTCGAACGTGGCATCGGATTGGGATTGAAGACGACGCAGGTTCTCCAGCCCTTGATCGATGTCGCGCTGGTTCAACAGCACCCCGCCCGACGTCGGCAACGCCGCGCGCAACCAGCCGATTGTGGGCTTGTCTGCTCGGACCTCGCTAATGCGCCCCGGCACAACGCGTAGCGTCAACGTGCCCGATTGCAACGTTTGCGTCGGCACGAGCACGCGAGACGTCACGTAACCGCGCTCGATCAGCGCATTATTGGCTGCATCCTGGATCTGCTTGAGTGCGGTCTTGCCGACACACTGGCCCACGACCGGCTGAAGGAAACGCGCGAGCCAGCTGAACGTATTGTCTTCCAGCGCGATTTCCTTGATCGGAAAACACGGATTATCGACCGGCAGGTTCGTGACGCTGGGGATCGAAGTCTTCTCTCCTGTCGGCGTCAATACGTTGGGGCGCGGATTCAGCTCCTTGGTAGCCTCAAGTTGCTGCTGCTGCAAACGCTGGATTTGTGGGCCAGACGTAGTTTCGGATGGCGGAATACCTTGGGCCAGCGCAGAAACGCTCGCCAACGCCGAAATCAACGCTGCCGAAGTTTCTCGTTTCTTCACTTGTTAGCGGCGTAATGGTTGGTCTCTCGCGCTGTAATCTATCGAAGTATTCGCCCGTGCATTGTCAGGGATTGCAAAGACGGTTAATCGATTGACCGCCCAGGTCCGATGCTGTAGCGACTCTCTTGGCCCGATAACTTTTATTAAAGCGACTACAATCACCCATTATAATTTAACAATTATAAACATTTAAACAAGTTAGCCATCCACGCATTTAGAGACACCAGAAGCACTCCTCCTTCCGCCTCTTTCGACACCTCAGAGCATCGAACACACGACTCTCGCTTTGTTTTTTCTGCAAAATCAATTCTCGCCGTTACCGAACCCCCATTTCGCAAATTAATTTCAAGACAGTCGCGAACTGTTTCTTGCCAGCAAAATCGATCACTTAAGCAATCTCGTCAAGCAAAAATCTTGACAGAATTAACTTTTTCATCGGTTTTTTTATGCATTGAAATGCCGGTTCGTTCACGATAATCGCATACGTCAACGTGTCGCGTATCTACAACGGTCTCTGCGAGGGCAAAGCCGAGTTCGAAACCGCATTCCAGTTTTTTTCGGACACATATCACTTTCCCGAGCACGGCCGGCTACGGCCGCTCCGCCGCTGCATTTCCGCATCGGCACACTTCGCTCAGGAGTTTCCGTGATCTCTGATCCCCCTACCTTTGTGCTGATCGGGCTGGGCCTCGCGCTCGTCGCCATGTTCGCGGTGGGTTTCTATTGGCTCGCCACCAAGGACCGGCCGACACGCCCACATTCCCCCCGTCGCTCCACCGCTGGCTCCCGACGCTGCCATCCCGCGTGCCGTCGCTGTCGACGAATTCGAAGAATGGGAAGCGTTCGCCCCGTATCCCGATCACGTCGCCCACACGGCGCATGAAGCCAGCGTCGAATCGAGCGATAGCTATCCGCCGCTCGGCCGGCGCGAAGAACCTGCCTACCCGTCCTCTGCAACGAAGCTCGCCACGACCTGCACGACGCGATCGAATCGTTGATGGGCGAACCGAGCAAGCCTGATCCGGCGCCAACCAAGGCCGCCGCGCCGACATCGTCCGGCTCATCAAGCCGCTGCCCGCGTTGTCTGTCCTCGCGTATCGACACGCGCAATCGCGCCCGCAAGGCCGGCAGCACGATCGGCAGATAGATTGAGATTGCGGCCATACATCCGGACTGTTCAGGAGGCTAGCGAGACGCCTCTGTCCCTGATGGAATCAGTTGATCGGACTCTATTCACCACCTCGCGCTCGAAGCGCCTGTGGGAGGGCAGAGTATTCCGATCCCGGTCCAACCTGTCTTGCCATCACGTCACGATTGCCCAAGCAACCTCCTGGGAGAGCCTTGACCGAACCCGATCGGATTACGCAGCGGCCGCGGACGGCGCGTAATCCGATCGGAACGCAGTGCCTTGTGTGAGCAGCGCCCAGGCAATCCGGGCGTTCCTGTTCGCCACTGCTACCACGGCAACGTTCTTGTGCCGGCGCGTGAGCAAGCGATGAAGCCAGCCCGAGAACGCATCGTCCTTGTTGGCGCAATAGCGAACGACAGCCCGCGCGCCGTGCACCATCAGTGTCCGCAGGTAGGTATCGCCGTGCTTGCTGATACCCAGCAGCGGCGGCTTCCTCCGCTCGAATACTGTCTGGGTACCAGACCTAAACAGACCTAACCAGGCCGCCAGTTGCCGGGCATTGCTGAAGCACTTGCCGTCGCCGATCGAGGCAACCAGAGCGCTGGCCGTAATCGGGCCGATGCAGGGAATCTCTGCCAGTCGGCGACTGGCGTCGCTCGCGTGATGCCACGCGTTGATCTGCGTCTCGATCTCTGCGACCTGCCGGTCAAGTTCCTTCAAGTGGTCCGTCAAGCGCTGTATCAACAGACGGAATGACCCCGGCAGTTCATTGCTTGCATCTTCGATGAGCTGAGGTACGTGCTGGGCAATGCTGGTGATCCCCCACGGCATCACCAAACCGAATTCCCCCAGCAGCCCGCGCATCTGATTGGCCTGCGCGGTACGCGCCCGAACGAACCCTTGGCGGGCTCGGTGCAATGCAAGAACCGCCTGTTGATCGACGTTCTTGATGGGCACAAACCGCATGTTGATACATCCCGCCGCCATCAGCGAGGCGGTACGGCTTTTCCACGCGGGGAGGCCTTTCCGATAGCGATGTCGGTCAGCGGCATAGTGCACCTTACAGCCCCAGGGGCATTTTTTGTCAGGGGCATCGACCATCAACCAAAGTTCCCCCAGAGGTGCCCCCGCATGCCCCCGGATTCACACGGGTCAGGCTGGACAAATCAGGAATAAAAAAAACCCGTGAAGCCTTGTGCTATCACGGGTTTCTGGATTTCCAAGGATGGCCTTGGAAGGGTGTTTGGTGCCGGCTGCAGGACTCGAACCCGCCACCTGATGATTACAAATCAACTGCTCTACCAGATGAGCTAAGCCGGCGTAGCGCGAGATTCTACCTCATTTCACGATCTTGAGGCGAGGCCTGCTGCCGCCTTTCGAGCCGTCGCCGTCGGTTTTCGGCGGTTCGTCGGCCCCTTCGGACGGCTCCTCGTTCGCGCCGCTGTCGGCGACCGGCGCCAACGGCGAGACGGACTCGTCGCGCTGCGCGTCATCGGCCGGCACGGCGTCATCGTCGAACGCGCCCGAATCCTCGCCTTCGCCCGCGACCGCATCGACCTGGAACGCCATCCCTTGCCCGTTCTCGCGCGCATAGATCGCGAGCACGTTGGCAACCGGAATCTCGATCTTGTGCGCCTTCCCGGAGAACCGGGCCGTGAACTCGATCCACTCGTTGCCCATCTGCAACTGGCTCGTCGCCTCGAAGCTGATGTTGAGCACGATCTCGCCGTCACGCACGAACTGACGCGGCACGCGCGTCGAGTTGTCGACCCTCACCGCGATATGCGGCGTGTAACCGTTATCGGTGCACCACTCGTACAACGCGCGCAGCAGATAAGGCTTCGTTGAAATCTCTTGCATCACAATCCTCGAACCCGGAGCGGGCACGCGGCACGCCGCGCCACCCGCTCCGTCATGCCTTCATTGCAACATTAACGACGCATGACCTTTTCGGACGGCGTCAGTGCTTCGATGTAGGCCGGACGGCTGAAGATCCGTTCGGCATACTTCATCAGCGGCGCGGCGTTCTTCGACAGCTCGATGCCGTAGTGATCCAGGCGCCACAGCAGCGGTGCGATCGCGACGTCGAGCATCGAGAACTCCTCGCCGAGCATGTACTTGTTCTTCACGAAGATCGGCGCGAGCTGCGTCAGGCGATCGCGGATCGCGAGGCGGGCCTTCTCGTGATTCTTCTCCGCCGCCTTGCCCTTCTCGTTCTCGAGCGTGCTGACGTGGACGAACAGTTCCTTCTCGAAGTTGAGCAGGAACAGGCGCGCACGCGCGCGCTGCACCGGGTCGGCCGGCATCAGTTGCGGATGCGGGAAGCGCTCGTCGATGTACTCGTTGATGATGTTCGATTCGTACAGGATCAGGTCGCGCTCGACCAGGATCGGCACCTGACCGTACGGGTTCATCACCGAAATGTCTTCCGGCTTGTTGAACAGGTCGACGTCACGGATTTCGAAGTCCATGCCCTTCTCGAACAGCACCAGCCGGCAACGCTGGGAGAACGGGCAAGTTGTGCCGGAATACAGAACCATCATATTTGCGTTTCCTCAAAAAAGCCGAGGGCCGGCACGCGGCGAAACCCCTTTCACGGGTTCCGCCTTGCGCCGGCCCCACGCCGGTCAGGCGTGTTTACTTGATATCTTTCCAGTACGCGGCATTCAGCCGCCAGGCCAGGAAAGTCAGGACACCGAGAAAGATCAGCACCCACACGCCGAGGCGCTTGCGGGTCTGCTGGGCCGGCTCGGACATCCATGTCATATAGGCCACCAGGTCGGCCACCGCAGCATCGTAGTCGGGCGACGAGAGCGTCCCCGGCGTGACCTGCTGGAAGCCGACGAGCGTGTGGACCTTCTCGCCCGTCTCCTCGTCCGTCTTGTCTTCGAATTTGGCTACGCGTTGCCCCTGCAGTTGCCACAACACATGGGGCATGCCGACGTTCTCGAACACCGCGTTGTTCCAGCCGGTCGGCCGCGTATCGTCGCGGTAGAAGCTGCGCAGATACGTGTACAGCCAGTCGCGGCCGCGCGCGCGCTCCTCGACCGACAGGTCGGGCGGCGTGGTGCCGAGCCAGTTCTTCGCGTCGTCGGGCCGCATCGCGACGGACATCGTGTTCCCGACCTTGTCGGTCGTAAACAGGAGATTCTTCTCGATCTCCTTCTGGGATATGCCCAGATCCGTCAGACGGTTGTAGCGCATCAGGTTCGCGCTGTGGCAGTTCAGGCAATAGTTTACAAACAATTGCGCGCCGTGCTGAAGCGAAACGAGATTTTCCGTGTTATCGGGCGCCCGGTCGAGCGGAAAATTACCCTCCGCCCGCACGGCCGGCGCCGCCAGCAGCGCACAGGCGGTCGCCCCGATCAGCGCGAGTGTCGAAAGCAGTTTCTTCATGTCGTTCTCTCCTCGCTCACGTTAATGGGGCTTGAAGCGCACCCGTTCCGGCGGCTGCTTGAACGTGCCAAGCGGCGTCCAGACGGGCATGCCGAGGAAGAACGCGAAGTAGATCAACGCACAGGCCTGGGCGATCAGCGTCGCCGCAGGCGATGGCGGCCGCGTGCCGAGGAACGCGAGGGTCAGGAACGCCGCGACGAAGATCCCGAGGAACACCTTGTGGAACAGCGGCCGGTAGCGGATCGATTTCACCGGGCTGCGGTCGAGCCAGGGCAGGAAGAACAGCGTGATCACCGCCGAGCCCATCACGACGACGCCCCAGAACTTCGACTCCGTCAGGTACATGAACACGACGATCGCGGCGGCCAGCACCGGCAACCCGACCTTCCATTTGCCGCGCGCGCGGATCAGCGCGAGCACGCCGAGCAGCGCGATCACGATCATCAGCACGATCTTGAACGGGTCGGTGGTCGCGCGCAGCATCGCGTAGAACGCGGTGAAGTACCAGACCGGCGCGATCTCGGGCGGCGTCTGCAGCGGGTTCGCCGGGACGAAGTTGTTCGCCTCGAGGAAGTAGCCGCCCATCTCCGGAGAGAAGAACACGATCAGCGCGAACACCATCAGGAACACGCACACGCCGAGGAAATCGTGCACCGAGTAGTACGGGTGGAAGGGGATGCCGTCGAGCGGGATGCCGTTCTCGTCCTTCTTCGCCTTGATCTCGATGCCGTCCGGGTTGTTCGACCCGACTTCGTGCAACGCAACGAGGTGCGCGACGACGAGCCCGACCAGCACGAGCGGAATCGCGATCACGTGGAACGCGAAGAAGCGGTTCAGCGTGACGTCGGACACGACGTAGTCGCCGCGAATCCACAGCGACAGGTCAGGGCCGACGAACGGGATCGCCGAGAACAGGTTCACGATCACCTGCGCGCCCCAGAACGACATCTGGCCCCACGGCAGCAGATAGCCGAAGAACGCCTCGGCCATCAGGCACAGGAAGATCGCGCAGCCGAAGATCCACACGAGCTCGCGCGGCTTGCGGTACGACCCATACAGCAGCCCGCGGAACATGTGCAGGTAGACGACCACGAAGAACATCGATGCACCGGTCGAGTGCATGTAGCGGATCAGCCAGCCCCACGGCACCTCGCGCATGATGTACTCGACCGACGCGAACGCGAGCGTCGAGTCGGGCTTGTAGTTCATCGTCAGGAAGATGCCCGTGACGATCTGGTTGACGAGCACCAGCAGCGCGAGGGAGCCGAAGAAGTACCAGAAGTTGAAGTTCTTCGGCGCGTAGTACTCGGATACGTGCTTCTTCCAGGTGGACGTGAGCGGGAAGCGCTGATCGATCCAGCCGGTGAAACCTGTCGTGGAGACTTCCTTGTTGTCGGCGGCCATCACGCTTCTCCTTTCTCGTCCTTGCCGATCACGAGGGTCGTCGCCGACGTGAACATGTAGGGCGGGATGTCGAGATTCTGAGGCGCCGGCTTGTTCTTGAACACGCGGCCGGCGAGGTCGTAGGTCGAACCGTGACACGGGCACAGGAAACCGCCCGGCCAGTCGTCCGGCAGGTTCGGCTGCGGACCCGGCGTGAAGCGTTGGCTAGGCGTGCAGCCGAGGTGCGTACACACGGCCATCACGACGAGAATGTTCTTGCGATCGGTCCGCGCGCGATATTCGTTGGCGCAATACGCGGGCAACGGCATCGAATACGGGGATTTCGTGGTCGGATCGGCCACTTCCTTGTCGGCCTTGACCACGTCGGCCAGCATCGAATCGGTGCGATTCAGGATCCAGACGGGTTTGCCGCGCCACGGCACGGTGACCATTTCGCCGGGCTTCAGGCCGCTGATATCGACCTCGACCGGTGCACCGGCCGCTTTCGCTTTCGCGGACGGCGCGAGCGACGCCGCGAAAGGTATGACGGTGGCTACGCCTCCTACGCCACCTGCTACGGATGTCGCAATCAGCCAGGTACGGCGGCCGCTGTCGACGCGTTTCTCTTCCTTGTCTCGCATCACACGCCCCACTTCTGAGTTGGATTTTCCGTCACGACTTTTCATTCCGCCGCTAGTTTGCGCGAATGGAGTCGCCATTTACAAGGCCCGGCGATGAAAATCCCTTCGAAGTGGTTGATAGTTAAGGGTTATCCCCCACTATCGGAGCGATTAAATCATTTCACTTTTAAGCAAATGCTACATTGTGAAATTTCGATGCGCTGCCGCAAATCCGTCGCTCAGACCGGATTATGAATATCGATAAAAAGGTGTTCGAGATCGAATTCTTCGGACAAGTGGCGCCCCAGCGCCTGGATTCCGTAGCGCTCGGTCGCATGGTGCCCCGCCGCAACGAACGCGACACCGCTCTCCGCCGCCGCGTGCGTGGTCGATTCGGACACCTCGCCGGTCAGGAACACGTCCGCGCCGGCATCGATCGCCGCGTCGAAATAGCTCTGCGCGGCGCCCGTGCACCACGCGATGCGGCGCAACTGCGTGTCCGGGTCGCCCAGCACGAGCGGCGCGCGGCCGAGCGTGCGCTCGACCTTCGCGACGAAGTGCTCGAGCGTGACGGGCATCGGCAGCGTCGCCATCCAGCCCAGGTCGCCTTCGCCGAAGCGCTGCTCGCCGATCAGGCCGAGCTTTTCGCCGAGCTGCGCGTTGTTGCCGAACTCGGGATGCGCATCCAGCGGCAGGTGAAACGCGAACAGGTTCAGGTCGTTCGCGAGCAGCAGCTTCAGGCGCTGATACTTGCGGCCGGTGATCTGCGGCGCCTCGTTGCGCCAGAAATAGCCGTGATGGACGAGCACGGCATCCGCCCCCCATTCGAGCGCGGCTTCGAGGAGCGCGACCGACGCCGTCACGCCGGTGGCGATCTTCTCGATCTTGCGGCGCCCTTCGACCTGGAGGCCGTTCGGGCAATAGTCCTTGAAGCGCGCGGTTTCAAGGGTATTGTTCAAGTACAATTCAAGTTCGATCCGATCCATATAAACCTCTAATCCATTCAGATGCTTAGACGCTTCTGGCTGTTCTTCGCGCAAGCGGTGACCGTACTGCTCGCGCTGATGTTCATCGTCGTGACGCTCAAGCCGCAATGGCTGCAACGGCAAGGACAGCTCGGCAAGCAGCTCGCCACGCCGATCGTCGCGCTGCGCGAAGTCGCGCCGGGCATCGGCGGCGCACCGGCGACCACGTCGTATGCCGAAGCCGCGCAGAAGGCGATGCCGGCCGTCGTCAACGTGTTCTCCAGCAAGGACGGCTCGCTGCCGCCCGACCCGCGCGCAAAGGATCCGCTGTTCCGTTACTTCTTCGGCGACCGCAACGCCCGCAAGCAGCAGGACGAGCCGGCCGCCAACCTCGGCTCCGGCGTCATCGTGAGCCCTGAAGGTTACATTCTAACGAACCAGCACGTCGTGGACGGCGCCGACCAGATCGAAGTCGCGCTCGCCGACGGCCGCACGGCCACCGCGAAAGTGATCGGCAGCGATCCCGAAACCGATCTCGCGGTACTGAAGATCAACATGACGAACCTGCCGACGATCACGCTCGGCCGCTCCGACCAGTCGCGCGTCGGCGACGTCGTGCTCGCGATCGGCAACCCGTTCGGCGTCGGCCAGACGGTGACGATGGGGATCATCAGCGCGCTCGGCCGCAACCACCTCGGCATCAACACGTTCGAGAACTTCATCCAGACCGACGCGCCGATCAACCCCGGCAACTCCGGCGGCGCGCTGGTCGACGTGAACGGCAACCTGCTCGGCATCAACACGGCGATCTACTCGCGCTCGGGCGGCTCGCTCGGCATCGGTTTCGCGATTCCGGTCTCGACCGCGCGCACGGTGCTCGAAAGCATCATCACGACGGGCTCGGTCACGCGCGGCTGGATCGGCGTCGAGCCGCAGGACGTCACGCCGGAAATCGCCGAGTCGTTCGGGCTCCAGCAGAAATCGGGCGCGATCGTCGCGGGCGTGCTGCAGGGCGGCCCTGCCGACAAGGCCGGCATCAAGCCGGGCGACATCCTGGTGAGCGTCAACGGCGAGGACATCACCGACACGACGAAGCTGCTGAATGTCGTCGCGCAAATCAAGCCGGGCACGCCGACCAAGGTGCACGTCGTCCGCAAGGGCAAGCAGTTCGACGTGAACGTCGTGATCGGCAAGCGTCCGCCGCCGCCGAAGCAGACGCTCGACGAGCAGGACAACGATAGCGAATGAGGCTCGGCGGGCGGCACGCCGCTTGCCGTTCGCGATGCGATTTGATGCGGCGCAGAAATGAAAAAGGGCAGCCGGCTGGCTGCCCTTTTGCTTTGCTTCCAACGATGTCTGGTGCCGGGAAGGCCGCGTTGGCATGCGCTGGCTGGCGGCCAACCACAGGTACCGGCCCCTCCGGCTTGGCCCGGAAAGCCGCCCGGCGACGCGCCGTCAACCCGCGGCTTCGCCGTTCCCCGCCTCGCCCTCTTCTACCGGCTTCTTCGGCACGAAGAACCGCGCGGCCAGCAGCCCGATCTCGAACAGCACGACGAGCGGCAGCGCCAGCATCAGTTGCGAGAACACGTCCGGCGGGGTGACGACCGCCGCGACCACGAATGCGCCGACGATCACGTACGGTCGCATCTCCTTCAGCTTCTGCAGGGACAGCACGCCCATCCGGACGAGCAGCACGACGACGATCGGCACCTCGAACGTGACGCCGAACGCGATGAACATCCCGAGCACGAAGCTCAGGTAGTTGTCGATGTCGGTCGTCATCTCGGCCCCGAGCGGCGCGTTGTAGTGCGCCATCACGCGGAAGATCGTCGGAAACACGAGGAAGTACGCGAACGCCATCCCGCACAGAAACAGCACGTAGCTGCTGCCGACGAGCGGCGTGACGAGCTTCTTCTCGTGCTGGTACAGCCCCGGCGCGACGAACGCCCAGATCTGGTACAGCACGATCGGCAGCGCGATCACGAGCGCGACGAGCATCGTGACCTTCATCGGCACGAAGAACGAGCCGGTGACGTCGGTGACGATCATCTTGCCGTCTTTCGGCAGGTTCTCCATCAACGGCCGCGCGAGCAGCCTGAAGATGTCGGGCGCCCAGTAGACGAGCCCGACGAACACGACGATCACGGCCAGCCCCGCGCGAATGATGCGATCGCGAAGCTCGACGAGATGGGAAATGAAGGTTTCTTCCGGGGCGTCGCCCGGGTTCTGCTGGGGGTCGCTCACACCGGCCCTCGGTAGGATTGACGAGCGAGCATGCGCTCGACTCAGAAGAAGCGCGTCGGCCGGCGCAGGCTGGCCGGCTGGTGGCGCGCGACACGTGCGGCGCCCGACTGCACGTGCGTGCGGCGGGTCGTCGCGCGCTTGTACCAGACAGGCGTCGCCGCCTGCTTGATGCGCCAGTTGCGACGCTTCGGCGCAAGCGCGGCCGAACTGCCGCCACGCCACGACGGCGCTGCGGGCGTGTCGCTACCGTACGTGCCGGCATCGACCGAGCCTTCGTTGACACCGCCGACCGCGGAATGCCACGTGTCGTTCAGCACCTTCTCGTGCTCGCGCAGGTTGTCGTGAATCGTCGTCTCGACATTGCGCGCGGCCGATTCGAAATCGGTCTTCATCGTCCGCAGCGCGTCGAGTTCGATTTCGCGCGAGACCTCGGCCTTCACGTCGTTGATGTACCGCTGCGCGCGGCCGAACAGCGCGCCGGCCGTACGCGCGACGCGCGGCAGGCGCTCGGGGCCGAGCACCACGAGCGCGACGACGCCGATCAGCGCCATCTTCGAAAGACCGAGATCCAGCATCGCGAATGCCTGTCAGCGTGCCGGCGTTACGCCTTGTTCGAATCGGAACGCGTCGTTTCCTTCGCGTTGACGTCGACCGTGCCCGAACGCGGCAATTGCTGCGCGTCCGCCGGCGTTTCGCCTTCCTTCATGCCGTCCTTGAAACCCTTCACGGCGCTGCCGAGGTCGTTGCCGATGTTGCGCAGCTTCTTCGTACCGAAAACCAGCGCGACGATCAGCAGCACGATCAGCCAGTGCCAAATGCTCAATCCACCCATGATGAAACCTCTCCTCAACCACGCCGCGATGCGGCGCAAATCGCCGGCGACGCGCCGGCTTCGACTATCGGATGCGGGGAAACGCCCCGCTTCGTCAACCCATCCGTTGCCACGGGCGCGGGCCGGCCAGGATATGCGCGTGCAGGTGGTAGACCTCCTGCCCGCCGCCCGGGCCCGTGTTGATCACCGTGCGAAAACCGGTTTCGCCGCCCGTATACGCGACCCCGAGCTGGTCGGCCAGACGCGCGACGAGCAGCATCAGCCGGCCGAGCATCGGCGCATCGGCGTCGCCCACCGCCGACAGCGTCGGCACGTGCCGGCGCGGAATCACGAGCACGTGCGTCTCGGCGGCCGGGCGGATGTCGCGGAACGCGACGAATTCGTCGTCCTCGTGCACCTTCGTGCTCGGGATCTCGCCTGCCGCGATCTTGCAGAACAGGCAATTCGGATCGTGACTCATGTTGCTCCTGCAAACGCTCGCACGCGGCCGGTCAGAACCACGCCTGCGAATCGAGCGTCTTGTTGTCGTTCAGGTACAGCCAACCCTTGATGATACGGTACAGCGTCCAAATCCATGTGACAAACATCACGACGAATCCGACCGCGACGAACAGCAGCGCGATCCCGATCACGTAAGCGATCAGCGCGCGCCAGAACGTGCGGATCTGCCACTCGAAGTGATCGGCGTACGGCGTGCCGGCCACGTCGCCGCGCTTCACGTAGTTGATGATGATCGCGATGATGCCGGTGACGCCGCCCGTCAGCCAGTGAATCGCATAGAGGCCGTACAGCACGTGGGTCAGCGTGCGCAGCCCGTTCAGGCGTTCGGCATCCGCTGCTCCCGGCACCGCCGGCGTCGGAAACTGGTTCGACGTTTCGTTCATGATGCTACCCCCGTCAGATGACAATTCTTACAGCTTACCGCACTGTTGCCACCGCGGCGGGGTCTGTCCGTCACCCGCCGTTTTCCTCGCGCTCGCGGCGCTTGCGCAGCGCTTTTTCCTCGATGCCCGACAAGCCCTCGCGGCGCTCGAGTTCGGCGATCACGTCGGCCGGGCTCAGGTCGAAATGCGACAGCATCACGAGGCAGTGGAACCACAGGTCGGCCACCTCGCCGACGAGCGCGGCCGGCGCGCCGCCCTGGCGCACGTCCTTCGCGGCCAGCACGACTTCCGTCGCCTCTTCGCCGATCTTCTTCAGCACCGCGTCGTCGCCCTTGTGGAACAGGCGCGACACGTACGATTGATCGGGATCGCCGCCCTTGCGGCTATCGATCACGGCCGCGAGGCGCAGCAGCGTGTCTTCGGTCGATTGCGTCATTTGTAGATGTGTTCGGGGTCTTTCAGCACCGGCTCGACCGCGACCCAGTCGCCGCCGTCCACGGTACCTTCGAATTTCTGGAAGAAGCACGAATGCCGGCCGGTGTGGCATGCGATGCCCGACACCTGCTCGACCTTCAGCAGCACGACGTCCTCGTCGCAGTCGAGCCGCACCTCGTGCACGTGCTGCACGTGGCCCGACTCCTCGCCCTTGAACCACAGGCGCTTGCGCGAGCGCGAATAATAGACCGCGCGCCGGGTCTCGATCGTCTTCGCGAGCGCCTCGCGATTCATCCACGCGAACATCAGCACGTCGTTCGTCGACGCTTCCTGCGCGATCACCGGCACGAGGCCGTTGTCGTCCCAGCGGACCTTGTCGAGCCACGCGGGCAGGGATTTCGTTTCGGTATTCATCACAGCCTCACCGGGATGCCCTGGTCGGACATGAAGCGCTTCGCCTCGCCGACCGTGTGCTCGCCGTAGTGGAAGATGCTCGCGGCCAGCACCGCGTCGGCGCGACCGTCCTTGATGCCGTCCGCGAGATCCTGCAGGCAGCCGACGCCGCCCGACGCGATCACCGGCACCGGCACCGCGTCCGACACGCCGCGCGTGAGTGCAAGGTCGAAGCCCGACTTCGTGCCGTCGCGGTCCATGCTCGTGAGCAGGATCTCGCCCGCGCCGAGCTCGGCCATCTTGCGTGCCCATTCGATCGCGTCGAGGCCCGTGTTCTTGCGGCCGCCGTGCGTGAACACTTCCCAGCGCGGCGTCTCGCCGTCGGCCGACACGCGCTTCGCGTCGATCGCGACGACGATGCACTGCGAGCCGTACTTGTCGGCCGCGTCGCGCACGAGCTGCGGATTCGCGACCGCCGACGAATTCATGCTGACCTTGTCCGCGCCCGCGTTCAGCAGGCGCCGTACGTCCTCGACGGCACGCACGCCGCCGCCGACGGTCAGCGGAATGAACACCTGCGACGCGACGGCTTCGATGATCGGCAGGATCAGGTCGCGCTGGTCGGACGTCGCGGTGATGTCGAGGAACGTGAGTTCGTCGGCACCTTGTTCGTCGTAGCGGCGGGCGATTTCGACGGGGTCGCCGGCGTCGCGCAGCTCGACGAAATTGACGCCCTTGACGACACGCCCGGCAGTCACGTCCAGGCAGGGGATGATGCGTTTAGCTAGAGCCATGATGTTGCGCCAAATGCCGCGCTGGGACGGCCGGTTGCGGAGGCCTCGCACGAGGCGTCCGGTCGGGGCTGCTCGCGGGCAGCCCCGGCGAACGGGACAACCGCGGTTACGCGTTGTCGAGTTCGCCGTTCAGTTCGTCCGCGCGCTTTTGCGCGGCCGCGAAATCGAGATCGCCGGAATAGATCGCGCGGCCGCAGATCACGCCTTCGACGCCGTGTTCCTCGACTTCGCAGAGCTTGTCGATGTCCGCAAGATTCGACAGGCCGCCGCTCGCGATCACCGGAATGCCGACGGCCTGCGCGAGCTTCACGGTCGCGTCGATGTTGATGCCCTGCAGCATCCCGTCGCGGCCGATGTCCGTGTAGACGATCGATTCGACGCCATAGTCCTCGAACTTCTTCGCGAGATCGATCACTTCGTGGCCGGTCAGCTTGCTCCAGCCGTCGGTCGCGACCTTGCCGTCCTTCGCGTCCAGCCCGACGATGATGTTGCCCGCGAACGCGGTGCATGCGTCCTGCAGAAAGCCCGGATTCTTCACGGCGGCAGTGCCGATGATCACATAGGACAGGCCGGCGTCGAGATACTTCTCGATCGTCTCGAGGCTGCGGATGCCGCCGCCGAGCTGTACCGGGATTTCGTCGCCGACTTCGTCGAGGATCGCTTCGATCGCCTCGAGATTCTTCGGCTTGCCGGCGAATGCGCCGTTCAGGTCGACGAGATGGAGCCGCCGGGCGCCGAGATCGACCCACTTGCGGGCCATCGCCGCCGGGTCCTCGGAGAAAATCGTGGCCTGGTCCATATCGCCCTGTTTGAGGCGCACACACTGACCGTCTTTGAGGTCGATGGCCGGAATCAGCAACATAGCAATCGGGTGTCGTCGTGGAAAATGAAAAGAATCCGGCGCGTACCGGCCAAACCGGTGCCGCGCCGTCTCGCTAGTTTAGTACAACTCTTTCGGCGCTTAAGCGGGCAAGCCCCGCGCGACAGGCCGTTCGGCCAGTTCGACTGTGGCTCGCGCACCACGTTTACGGTTTCCAGTGTACGAAGTTGCGATACAGACGCAACCCGACCTCCGCGCTTTTCTCGGGGTGGAATTGGGTCGCGAAGAGATTGTCCCGCGCGACCGCTGACGTAAACGGCGCGCCGTAGGCCGTTTCGCCAACCGTGTGCGCCGGGTTGTCCGGCACGACGTAATAGCTGTGCACGAAGTAGAAATACGCGTCGTCGGGCACGCCGTCCCACAGCGGGTGCGGCTGCGCCTGGCGCACGCGGTTCCAGCCCATCTGCGGCACCTTGAAGCGCGAGCCGTCGTCCTGCAGCCGGCCGTCGAGCTCGAAGCGCACGACCTTGCCGGGCAACAGGCCGAGGCCCTTCGTGTCGCCTTCCGCGCTCCAGTCGAACAGCATCTGCTCGCCAACGCACACGCCGAGCAGCGGCTTCGTGCGCGACGCGTCGATCACGGCCTCCTGCAGGCCGGATTCGCCGAGGCAGCGCATGCAGTCGGGCATCGCACCCTGGCCGGGCAGCACGACGCGGTCGGCCGCGCGAATCGCGGCCGGCGTGTCGACGATCGCCACGTCGGCGGCCGGTTCGGCTTTCTTGAGCGCCTGCGCGACCGAGCGCAGGTTGCCCATCCCATAATCCACAATCGCAATCGAAGTTTTCATCTCAGTGCAGGCAGTAGCGCCCTCAGTCCATTGACGATGAATTCCACCGCCAGCGCCGACAGCATCAGACCCATCAGCCGCGTGGCGATGTTGATGCCGGTGCGGCCGATCCAGTTCGCGATCGGCTCGGCGAGCCGCATCGCGACGAAACACAGAAAAGCCAGGACCGCGCCGATCGCGACCAGCCCGGCCCGTTCATACCAGTGATGCGCGCTCGCCGCATAGACGATCACCGTGCTGATCGAGCCGGGGCCCGTGAGCAGTGGAATCGCCAGCGGCACGACCGCGATGTTGTCCTTCAGCTCGGCTTCGTCGCGCTCCTCGGGCGTCGATCGCGTGTTGCCGATCTGCGCGTTGAGCATGTTGATTGCCATCAGCAGCATGATGATCCCGCCGCCGACTTCGAGCGACCCGACCGAAATGCCGAAGAAGTTGATGATCTGCTGCCCGAGCAGCGCGGTCACCGTCATCACGCAGAACACCGACACCGATGCGATCCGGATCGTGCGCCGCCGCTCGGCCTCCGTCTGCTGCGCCGTCAGGCTCAGGAAGAACGGCACCGCACCGACCGGATTGATCAGCGCGAGCAGCGAAATGAACGATTTGAGCAGATCCATCGCAAGCCGGCACCGCGCGCCGAAGCCGTGAGGTTGTCCCGAGCGCAGTCCGTTCGGACGTTCAGAGGCTTCCTTTCGTCGACGGAATCTGCCCCGCCGCGCGCTCGTCGAGCTCCACCGCCGCGCGCAGCGCGCGGCCGAAGGCCTTGAACACCGTCTCGAGCTGATGGTGCGCGTTGATCCCGCGCAGGTTGTCGATGTGCAGCGTGACGCCCGCGTGGTTCACGAAGCCGCGGAAGAACTCGATCGACAGGTCGACGTCGAACGTGCCGATCCGCGCGCGCGTGAACGGCACGTGGAATTCGAGGCCGGGCCGGCCCGAGAAGTCGATCACGACGCGCGACAGCGCCTCGTCGAGCGGCACGTACGAATGGCCGTAGCGGCGGATGCCCTTGCGATCGCCGATCGCCTTCGCGACGGCCTGGCCAAGCGTGATGCCGACGTCCTCGACCGTGTGGTGATCGTCGATATGCGTGTCGCCATGCGCTTCGACCTCGAGATCGACCAGACCGTGTCGCGCGATCTGGTCGAGCATATGGTCGAGAAACGGCACGCCGGTGGCCAGCTTCTGCCGGCCGGTGCCGTCGAGATCGAGCTTCACACGGATCTGCGTTTCGCTGGTATTGCGAACGACTTCCGCCACACGCATGGCAATTCCTTGATTGAGTCTGATGTAAATGGGGATTGATCGTCGCGCGCCGCCGCGCCCTGGGCTCAACCGGGCAGCGCGAGTTTCAAGGCGGCCAGCAGGCGGGCGTTTTCGTCGGGAGAACCGACGGTCAGCCGCACGCATTCGGCCAGTAACGGATGCATTTTACTCACGTTTTTGACCAGCACCCGCTCGGTGAGCAGCGCATCGAACACGGCAGCCGCGTCCGGCACGCGCACCAGCAGGAAATTGCCGGCGCTCGGAAACACCGTCGCGCCCGGCAGCGCGGCCACCGCCTGCGCGAGGCGCGCGCGCTCCGCGCGCAATTCGGCCGCCTGCGCATCGAGCACGTCGAGGTGGTCGAGCAGGAAATCGGCGGTCGCCTGGGTCAGCACGTTGATGTTGTACGGCGGGCGCACCTTGTCGAATTCGTTCAGCCACGCGGGCGAGCCGACGAGATAGCCGAGGCGGATACCCGCGAGGCCGAGCTTCGACACCGTGCGCATCACGACGACATTGTCGAACTCGGCGGCACGGGGCAGCCACGAGCGCTCCGCGAACGGCTGGTACGCCTCGTCGATCACGATCAGGCTGTGCCGCGCGGCCTCGACGATCCGCTCGACGTCGGCATCGTCGTACAGCGTGCCGGTGGGGTTGTTCGGATACGCGAGATAGACGATCGCCGGCCGGTGCTCGGCGATCGCCGCGAGCATCGCGTCGACGTCGAGCGTCAGGTCGGCCTTCAGCGGCACGCCGACGAATTCGAGCTGCGCGAGCTTCGCCGAGAGCTCGTACATCACGAAGCCCGGCACCGGCGCGAGCACCTTCGCGCCCGGCCGGGCGCACGCGACCGCGATCATGCTGATGATTTCGTCGGAACCGTTGCCGAGCAGCACGTCGCAACCGGCCGGCACACGCATCGCGTGGCGCAGCTTGTCGAGCAGCGCGGCCGGGCGCGGCGCCGGGTAGCGGTTCAGCGCGACCTGCGCGAGCCGCTCGCCGAGCGCCGCGGCGAGCGGCGCCGGCAGCGGATACGGGTTCTCCATCGCGTCGAGCTTCACGAACCCGCTCGCGTCGGGAACCGGATAGCTCGTCATCGCGAGCACGTCGCGGCGGATGATGTCTTGTGGCGTCGTCATGGTCTCAAGCCGGCGTGCGTCGCGCCGGCGTCAAATGGTTGGCAAGGCGGCGGCTGCCGCCTTGCGCTCGTCTCCTGCGTCGATCCGGGGCCGCCGGTGCCGGTGCCGGCGCGTCGGCGCGCGCCCGGCCCCGCGCGCGGCGCGCTCAGCCCTTCATCCGGAACTCGGCGCTCCTCGCATGCGCCTGCAGTCCTTCGCCGTACGCGAGCTCGGACGCGATCTCGCCGAGCGTCTGCGCGCCTTCCGCGCTGACCTCGATCAGGCTCGAGCGCTTGATGAAGTCGTACACGCCGAGCGGCGACGAGAAGCGCGCGGTGCGCGACGTCGGCAGCACGTGGTTCGGCCCCGCGCAGTAGTCGCCGAGGCTTTCGCTCGTATAGCGGCCGAGGAAGATCGCGCCCGCATGGCGGATCTGCTGACCCCATTGCTGCGGCTCCAGCGCCGAGATTTCGAGGTGTTCCGGTGCGATGTCGTTCGCGATCCGGCACGCCTCGGCCATGTCGCGCACCTTGATCAGCGCGCCGCGCCCCTCGAGCGACGCACGGATCACGTCCTGGCGCGGCATCGTCGGCAGCAGTTCGTCGATCGCCTTCTCGACGCGATCGAGGAACGCACCGTCCGGGCACAGCAGGATCGACTGCGCGAGTTCGTCGTGCTCGGCCTGCGAGAACAGGTCCATCGCGACCCAATTCGGATCGGTCGTGCCGTCGCACAGCACGAGGATTTCCGACGGCCCGGCGATCATGTCGATGCCGACCGTGCCGAATACGCGGCGCTTCGCCGACGCGACATACGCGTTGCCGGGGCCGCAGATCTTGTCGACAGCCGGCACCGTCGCCGTGCCGTACGCGAGCGCGCCGACCGCCTGCGCGCCGCCGATCGTGAACACGCGATCGACGCCGCCGAGCAGCGCCGCGGCGAGCACGAGGTCGTTCTTCACGCCGTCCGGCGTCGGCACGACCATCACGATCTCGCCGACCCCCGCGACACGCGCGGGAATCGCGTTCATCAGCACCGACGACGGATACGCGGCCTTGCCGCCCGGCACGTACAGGCCGACGCGGTCGAGCGGCGTGACCTTCTGGCCGAGCACCGTGCCGTCGCTTTCCGTGTACTGCCAGCTATGCGTGCCGCACTCGATCTTCTGCTTCTCGTGGTACGCGCGCACCCGCGCCGCGGCGGCTTCCAGCGCCGCGCGCGCCTTCGGCACGAGGCCGTCGAGCGCCGTCTGCAGCGCGTCCTGCGGCAATTCGAGCGCGGCGACGCTGTCCGCGCCCAGCCGGTCGAAGCGGTTCGTGTACTCGAGCACCGCGGCGTCGCCGCGCGACTTCACGTCGGCGAGGATCTGCGCGACCGATTGCTCGATCGCCTCGTCTTCGCTCGCCTCGAACGCGAGCACGGCGCGCAGGGCGGCGCCGAAGCCTTCGTTCGTCGAGTCGAGCTTGCGGATGGTGATGGACATGGGAGTTCCGTTACGGTGATGCGCTCAACCGCCATTCTGCGACGCGCGTTCGAACGCGTCGAGGATCGGCTTGAGCGCCGCGCGCTTCAGCTTGAGCGCGGCCTGGTTCACGACGAGGCGCGACGAGATCGCCATGATCTCCTCGACCTCGACCAGATTGTTCGCCTTCAGCGTGCCGCCCGAGCTGACGAGGTCGACGATCGCGTCGGCCAGCCCGACCAGCGGCGCCAGCTCCATCGAGCCGTACAGCTTGATCAGGTCGACGTGCACGCCCTTCGCGGCAAAGTGTTCGCGCGCCGTTTCGACGTATTTGGTCGCGACCCGCAGGCGCGCGCCCTGGCGCACCGCGCTCGCGTAGTCGAAACCGGCCGGCACGGCCACCGACATCCGGCAGCGCGCAATGTTCAGATCGATCGGCTGGTACAGGCCCGAGCCGCCGTGCTCGACCAGCACGTCCTTGCCGGCCACGCCGAAATCGGCCGCGCCGTATTCGACGTAGGTCGGCACGTCGCTCGCGCGCACGATGATCACGCGCAGGTTCGGATCGGTCGTCGGCAGGATCAGCTTGCGCGACGTTTCCGGATCCTCGGCCACCTGCACGCCGGCAGCCGCCAGCAGCGGCAGGGTTTCCTCGAAGATCCGGCCCTTCGACAGGGCGAGGGTCAGCGGCGCGGTCATGCTTGGCTCCCGGAAAGGCGGCGCACGTTCGCGCCGACGGCGGTCAGTTTGGTTTCCATGCGGTCGTAGCCGCGGTCCAGATGATAGATGCGGTCGACGAGCGTTTCGCCGTCGGCGCGCAGCCCGGCGATCACGAGGCTCGCCGACGCACGCAGGTCGGTCGCCATCACGTTCGCGCCCGACAGCTTCTCGACACCCGTCACGAGCGCCGTGTTGCCGTCGATCGTGATGTTCGCGCCGAGCCGGTTCAGCTCCTGCACATGCATGAAGCGGTTCTCGAAAATGGTTTCGACGACCTGCGCGGTGCCCGTCGCGACCGTATTGAGGGCCATGAACTGCGCCTGCATGTCGGTCGGGAACGCCGGGTATTCCGACGTGCGGATCGTCACCGCCGACGGGCGGCGGTCCATCTTCACGCGCAGCCAGCTGTCGCCTTCCTCGATCGATACGCCCGCTTCGCGCAGCTTGTCGATCACCGCGTCGAGGATGTGCGGGCGCACGCCCGTCAGCCTCACGTCGCCGCCGGCCGCCGCGACCGCGCACAGGAACGTGCCGGCCTCGATGCGGTCGGGGATCACCGAATGGCGCGCGCCGTGCAGCCGCTCGACGCCCTGGATCACCAGGCGGTCGGTGCCGATGCCGTCGATTTTCGCGCCCATCGCGACCAGCAAGTGTGCGAGATCGCTCACTTCCGGCTCGCGCGCGGCGTTTTCAATCACCGTCTCGCCGTCGGCGAGCGTCGCGGCCATCAGCAGATTTTCGGTCCCCGTCACCGTGATCATGTCGGTCACGATGCGCGCGCCCTTCAGGCGCTTCGCGCGCGCTTCGATGAAGCCGTGCTCGATGCTGATCTCGGCGCCCATCGCCTGCAGGCCCTTGATGTGCTGGTCGACCGGCCGCGCGCCGATCGCGCAGCCGCCCGGCAGCGACACCTTCGCCTCACCGAAGCGCGCGAGCAGCGGCCCGAGCACGAGGATCGACGCGCGCATCGTCTTCACGAGTTCGTACGGTGCGACGAGGTTGTCGACGCGCGACGCGTCGAGCTGCACGCGGCAGCCGTCGGTCTCGCTCTTCACGCCCATCTGGTTCAGCACCTTCAGCGTGGTGCGCACGTCCTTCAGGTTCGGCACGTTGTCGAGCTCGACCGGCTCGGCGCTGAGCAGCCCCGCGCACAGGATCGGCAGCGCGGCGTTCTTCGCGCCCGACACGACGATCTCGCCGGACAGCCGGCGACCGCCTTCGATCACCAGCTTGTCCATCCCCTGTCCCTGCGATTCCCCGTTGGCGGCCGGGTGTGCCGTGGCGACGCTCTGGACGGCGTCGCGCTCGTTGGCGGTGACTTGCACTCAGTGATTTCCGTTTATGCGTTCTGCCATTCGGCGGGCGTCAGCGTCTTCATGCTGAGCGCGTGAATTTCCTGCTTCATGCGATCGCCGAGCGCCGCATAGACGAGCTGGTGCCGCTGAATCGGCCGCTTGCCTTCGAAGGCCGCCGACACGATCGTCGCGAAGAAATGCTGGCCGTCGCCTTCGACTTCCAGATGTGTGCAGGCGAGACCGCCGGCGATGTATTGCTTGACCTGTTCGGGAGTCGGCAACATGGTGTAGGGCTCCTGTCGGCGCGCGCCGCCCCGGGGCGGCCGCGGCCTGTCGATATCAATGACGCAGTTTGTAGCCGGTCGCGAGCAGCCGCATCGCGATCAGCGCGAGCAGCACGAAGAAACCGGTGACGATCGCGAGGCTCGCGAACGGGTTGATGTCGGACGCGCCGAAGAACCCGAAACGGAAGCCGTCGATCATGTAGAAAAACGGGTTGAGACGCGACACTTCGCGCCACACGGGCGGCAGCGAGTGCGTCGAATAGAACACGCCGGACAGAAACGTCAGCGGCATGATCAGGAAGTTCTGGAACGCGGCGAGCTGGTCGAACTTCTCGGCCCAGATCCCGGCGATCAGCCCGAGCGTGCCGAGGATCGCCGAGCCGAGCAGCGCGAACGCAATGATGAACAGCGGCGCCGCGAAGTGCATCGGGATAAACCAGATCGTCACGACGAACACGCCCGCGCCGACCGCGAGCCCGCGCACGACGGACGCGAGCACGTACGCGCCGAAGATGTCGCGATACGACAGCGGCGGCAGCAGCATGAACACGAGGTTGCCGGTGATCTTCGACTGGATCAGCGACGACGAGCTGTTCGCGAACGCGTTCTGCAGCACGCTCATCATCACGAGGCCCGGCACGAGAAAGCTCACGTATTCGACACCGGGATAGACCTCGACGCGGCCCGACAGCGCATGGCCGAAGATCGTCAGATACAGCAGCGCGGTGACGATCGGCGCGAGCACCGTCTGGAACGACACCTTCCAGAAACGCAGCAGTTCCTTGTAGAACAGCGTGCGGAACCCGCTTCCCGGCACGCGCCGGGCCGTCCCCTCGGACGACAGCGAACGCAGTTCGCGTGGGGAGTGTTGATTCATGCCAGACCCTCGATCACCTCGGCCCCGTTCATCACCTGGACGAACACGTCCTCGAGGTCGGCCTTGCGGACCTCGATCTCGTCGAACGTGCAGCCCGCCGCGCGGCATTGCGCAAGGATGCGTTCGACCTCGTCGTAACTCGCGAGGCGCAGCAGGTGCTCGCCCGGCGCGCGCGCGGCCGGGTCGGTTTCCAGCCCGCGCAGCTCGGCCGGCAGCGCGCCCGTCGCGAACCGCAGGTACAGCTGCAGGCCCGCGAAGCGGCGCAGCAGCGCGTCGGTGCGGTCGAGCGCGACGACTTCGCCACGGCGCAGCATCGCGATGCGGTCGCACAGCGACTCGGCTTCCTCGAGGTAATGGGTGGTCAGCACGATCGTGTGACCCTCGCGATTCAGGCGCGAGATGAATTTCCACAGCGTCTGGCGCAATTCGACGTCGACGCCGGCGGTCGGCTCGTCGAGCACGATCACGGGCGGCCGGTGCACGAGCGCCTGCGCGACGAGCACGCGACGCTTCATCCCGCCCGACAGCGCGCGCATGTTCGCGTCGGCTTTCTCGGTGAGATCGAGATTGGCCATCACTTCGTCGATCCAGTCGTCGTTGCGGCGCAGCCCGAAATAGCCGGACTGGATCCGCAGCGTTTCGCGAACGGTGAAGAACGGGTCGAAAACGAGCTCCTGCGGAACGACGCCGAGTGCGCGGCGCGCGCTGCGGAAGTCCTGGACGACGTCGTGGCCGAGCACCGAGATACTGCCTTCGTCGGCCCGGGCGAGCCCGGCGAGGATGCTGATGAGCGTGGTCTTGCCTGCGCCGTTGGGGCCGAGCAGGCCGAAAAACTCGCCTTCCTCGACCGACAGGCTGACGCCCTTGAGCGCCTGAAGCGACTTGTAGCGCTTCTTGACGTGACGGATTTCTATGGCTGACATGACTGTGCGCGACGCAAGGGCCGCGACGCCTATTCTGTGCTTGCTGCGAAAGAAAATGGGGGCCGGACGCCGATTGGCTGCCCCGCAAAACGCTTGATTATAGGGCAAACCGGCTGGTGGAGCCGGCGCCGGCGGCGCGCGGCCTGAAGCGTGCGCGCGCCGGCTGGCGCGGCAGGCTTCGGTCGGACAGGGTCAATGTCGCCCGGTGCCGTCGATGAGCGTGTCGACGCCGTAGGCGCGCGCGAGGCTGGCGAGCTTCGGAGGGAGATTGAGGATGTCGAGGGTCACGCCGCGCGCTTTGGCGGCACGTTGCCATGCGAGCAGCACGGCGAGCGCGGACGAGTCGAACTGCGTCAGCGCCGCGCAATCGACGGCGGTCGCGCCGGCGCCGATGCGCGCAAGACCGTCCGCGAGCGCGGACTTCGCGCTCGCGACGGTCAGCGAGGAAGCGGCTGCGAAGCCGCTCACGACGCTTGCTTGCCCGCGGCAAGTTCCTGGTTGCGCTGCGACAGGAACTTGATCAGGCCGTCCACGCCGCTTTGCTGGATCTTCTCGTTGAACTGTTGCTGGTACGTCTGGATCAGCCACGCGCCGAGCACGTTCAGGTCATACACCTTCCAGCCGTTCGCCGTCTTGTACAGGCGGTAGTCGATCTGGACCGGCTGGCCGTTGTTCATCGCGACCGTCTTGACCACGACGTCGGTATCGGCCGGATCGGCGCGGAACGGCGGGTACTGGATCTGCTGGTCCGGCTTCAGTTGGGCGAGCGCGCCCGAATACGTGCGGATCAGCAGCAGCTTGAACTGCTCCTGAACCTGCTGCTGCTGCTCGACCGTCGCCGTGCGCCAGTTGCGACCCATGGCCAGCTGCGTGGTGCGGCGGAAATCGGTGTACGGCAGGATGTCCTTGTTGACGATCGTGATGATGCGGTTGGTGTCGCCCTGCTTGATCGTCTGCTGCTTGACTTCGTCGAGCACCTGCTGCGTCGCCGTCTTGATCAGCGCCTGCGGGTTCGACTGGTCGACTTGCGCGTGAGCTGCGCTGCCGAACGAGAACAGCGCCGCGAAAACGGGGATCAGGAACAGTTTTTTCATCATAGTGGCCTGCATGAATGAGTCGATGCGAAGGTTGGAGCAGGTAGCTTACGCGCAAGTTCGCATACGCTACCGACTGAATCGTTTCCGGCTGTAACGAATGTAAATCCGTCAGTGCAGCCGGATGCTCGGGAACCGGAACCCGCCCGGCGACGGCGGCGCCACCTGCATGGCCGGCACGTTCGTTTCGCTCGCCGGGTTGGGCGCTTCGGCCGCGCCCGACGCAGGCGCAGCAACCGCCGCGCCCGATGCGCCCGCCGGCGCGGCGCCGCCCACCGCGGCCGCGCCCGCCGTACCGGCCGCGCCGGCTGCCGCCGGTGCCGCACCGTCTTCCGGCAGGTCGTACTTCGGCAGCGCGTCGTTGCTCGACGTCGTGGCGGCCTCGCCGCGCGCGTTGTTGATCAGCATCTGGCGACGCTGCAGGTACGCATTGCGTACGAACGAATACTTGTCGAGCGCCGCCGCATCGAGCACGTCGCCCGCGCCCAGCAGGTTCGCACGCGTGTTGACCAGATTCACGCCGAATAGGCCCCAGCTCAGGCCGTCCGGCTTCACGTAGGTGAGCGGGTTGCCGACGTAGTCGACGCCCAGGCCGGCCGTGTCGCGCAGTGTGCTCGGGCCGAGCAGCGGCAGCACGAGGTACGGACCCGACGGCATGCCGTAGCGGCCCATCGTGATCCCGAAGTCGGCCGTGTGCTTCGGCAGCTTCGCGATCGTCGCGACGTCGAACAGGCCGCCGACGCCGAACACCGTGTTGATCACGACGCGCATGATGTCGCCGACGCCGTCCGCGATCCGCAGCTGCACGATGTTGTTCGCCGCGATGTAGACGTCGCCGATGTTCGAGAAGAAGTTCGTCACGCTGTCGCGCACCGGCTGCGGCACCACGTACTGGTAGCCCTTCGCGACCGGCTTCAGCGCGTACGTATCGACCGTGTCGTTGAACTTGTACATCGTCCGGTTGAAGCCTTCGAGCGGATCGCCCTTGGTCGGCGTCTGCACGGTCGCGCAGCCGCTCAACGCGGCGACTGCCGCTACCGCCAGCGCGGCGTGCCTGATGCGGATCGTGTGCATGTCATTACCCTCTTGTTTTCTCTCGTGTGGTTATTGGCCGGCCGAACCGGACACCGCCGACGCCGGTATCGCCACCGGCGCCGGAGCGGCGGGAGCGGCGGGAGCAGCCGATGCGCCGGCTGCCGGCTTCGCACCGCCCGCATCGGCGGCCTTGCTGTACAGGAACTGGCCGATCAGGTTCTCGAGCACGATCGCCGACTGCGTCATCGCGATCGTATCGCCCGATTTCAGCATTTCGGTGTCGCCGCCCGGATTGAGGCCGATATATTGCTCGCCGAGCAGGCCCGACGTCAGGATCTTCGCCGACGAATCCTTCGGGAACGGGTATTGGCCGTCGATGTCGATCGTGACGAGCGCCTGGTAGGTGTTCGTGTCGAAGCCGATCGACTTCACGCGGCCGACCACGACGCCGGCGCTCTTCACGGCCGCGCGCGGCTTCAGCCCGCCGATATTGTCGAATTTCATCCTCACCGAGTAGGTCGGCTGAAACGATAGCGAGCTCATGTTGCCGACCTTCAGCGCCAGGAACAGCACCGCAAGGAAGCCCACCACCACGAACAGGCCGACCCAGAAGTCGAGAGCAGTCTTTTTCATCGTCATCCCAAAATTTGGCTTGGCTGAGGCTTAGCTGAACATCAGCGCGGTCAGCAGGAAATCGAGGCCGAGTACGGCGAGCGACGCGAACACGACCGTCTTGGTGGTCGCGCGCGACACGCCTTCGGGTGTGGGCTTCGCTTCATACCCCTGAAACAGTGCAATGAAGGTCACGGCGAAGCCGAACACGATGCTCTTCAGCACGCCGTTGCCGACGTCGGCCCAGACCTGGACGCCGCCCTGCATCTGCGACCAGAACGCGCCCGGATCGACGCCGATCAGCACGACGCCGACGAAGTACCCGCCGAGCACGCCGACCGCGTTGAAGATCGCGGCCAGCAGCGGCATCGCGATGATGCCCGCCCACATGCGCGGCGCGATCACGTTCTTGATCGGGTCGACGGCCATCATCTCGAGCGCGGTGAGCTGCTCGCCGGCCTTCATCAGACCGATCTCGGCCGTGAGCGACGTGCCCGCGCGGCCCGCGAACAGCAGCGCGGTGACGACGGGCCCGAGCTCGCGCACGAGCGACAGCGCGACCAGCAGGCCGAGCGCCTGCTCGGAACCATAGCGGTTCAGCGTGTAATACCCCTGCAGGCCGAGCACGAAGCCGACGAACAGCCCCGACACGGCGATGATCACGAACGAATAGTTGCCGAGGAAGTGGATCTGCTTCGTGACCAGCCGCGGCCGACGCAGCAGCGGGAAGAATTCCAGCACGAGGCGCACGAACAGGCGCGTGCCGTAGCCCGCCCGCTCGAGGCCGCCGATGACGTAACGTCCGATCGCGCTGATCATGCGCGCCCTCCGCCGAGCCCGAAATCCGCCGCCAGCGGCGGGCTCGTGTAGTGAAATTTGAACGGGCCGTCCGGCGCGCCGTCGATGAATTGCCGCACGCTCGGATCGGTCGACGCGCGCAGCTCGTCGGGCGTGCCCTGCGCGAGCACGCCGCCGTTAGCCAGAAAATACACGTAGTCGGCGATCGCGAACGATTCCGGCACGTCGTGCGTGACGAGGATCGACGTCGCGCCGAGCGCCTGGTTCAGCGTGCGGATCAGGTTGGCGGTGATGCCGAGCGAGATCGGATCCAGGCCCGCGAACGGCTCGTCGTACATGATGAGCTGCGGATCGAGCGCGATCGCGCGCGCCAGCGCGATGCGGCGCGCCATCCCGCCCGACACCTCGGACGGCATCAGGTCGCGCGCGCCGCGCAGCCCGACCGCGTTCAGCTTCATCAGCACCAGATCGCGGATCAGGTCTTCGGGCAGGTCGGTATGCTCGCGCAGCGCGAACGCGACGTTCTCGAACACCGACATGTCGGTGAACAGCGCGCCGAACTGGAACAGCATGCCCATCTTGCGGCGCAGCGCATACAGGCCGTCGCGCGTTTGCGCGCCGACGTCGGCGCCGTCGAACAGCACCTGGCCGCGGCGCGCGCGCACGAGGCCGCCGATCAGGCGCAGCACGGTGGTCTTGCCGCAACCCGAGCCGCCCATGACCGCGACGACCTGCCCACGCCCGAAGCGCAGGTTCAGGTTGGACAGGACGAGGCGATCGCCGTAGCCGAAGTCGACGTCGCGAAGTTCCAGCAGGGTCTCGGTAGGAGTGGGGCTCACGGAGCTGACAGTCCTTTTACGCAGAACGCCGAATTATAGGGCCTGCATTGGAATGATGTCGTGACGCCGTTCCGGACCCCGCGGTCAATGATTGTCAAATTGTCCGGCAAAGCACTGCTGCAGTGCAATAAGCGCCGTCCGATAGTCGGCCGCGCCCGTGACCGCGCTGACCACCGCGACGCTGCCGACGCCCGTCGCCAGCACGGCCGGCAGCGCGTCGATCCCCACCCCGCCGATCGCGACGAGCGGCGCCCGCGCGCCGGCCAGGCGCGCATAGCGGGCGATCCGCGCGAGGCCCTGCGGCGGCGCGGCGACCGCCTTGGTGGCGGTCGCGTACACGGGGCCGAGCGCGAGGTAGCTCGGCCGCTCGTGCAGTGCCCGCAATATCTCGTAATAGCCGTGGCTCGACAGTCCGAGCCGCAGGCCCGCGCGCGCGATCGTCGCCAGATCGGCCGTTTCGAGGTCCTCCTGGCCGAGATGTACGCCGTACGCCCCCTCTTCCACGGCGATCCGCCAGTGATCGTTGATGAACACGCGCGCATCGGGATAACGGCGCCCTGCCGCGACCGCGCGCGCGATTTCGCGGCGCAGCGCGTCCGGCGTCGCGTCTTTCACGCGCAATTGCACGGTTCGCGCGCCGCCGTCGAGCACGCGCTCGACCCATTCGGCGCTCGGCACGACCGGATAGAGGCCGAGCTGCGCGGGGCACGGGGCGAACGCGGGCTCCGGCGCGGGCAGCAGCCCGGCGACGCGCGGGAATTGCGCGGCATCGACCGGCCACGCGTCGGCGGCGCGCGTCTCGTCGCCGTCGCGCCACGCCAGCGCGAGCACCAGCGCGTCGACCGGCGCGAAGCCGCAATCGAGGAACGCAGCGAGCGCCGCGATCCAGTCGTCCGCGAGCGGATGCGCGGCGTCGAGCGCGTAGCGCACGCCGGCCGCATGCAGCACGGCGCCCTGCTGGTCGAATTCGATCGCCACCGCCGCCGGCGACGCCGGCCGCGACACGGCCGACGCACGCGCCTGCGCGGCGCGATCGCCGGCCGACACGATCAGCACGTCGCCGTCGGCCGGCACGTCGGGCGCCGCCACGCAGAGCCGCCACGGCGCCGCGCCGTCCGGCCAGTCGCCGAGCCGCGCGCGAATCCGCTCGGCCGCTTCGGCCAGTTCGTCGGCCGGCGGCCAGAACGCATCGGCGAAGCGCGCGCTCATGCGCCGCCCCCGTCCTGGTGCCAGAACGGCATCCCGACGACCGGCGTGCTCGCGTGCGCGGTTTCGCGCGCGTCCATCGGGCCGGCGAGATACGCGGCGCGGCCGGCCTCGACGCCCTGCGCAAACGCGCGCGCCATGATCTCCGGGTGCGTGGCCTGCGAGACGGCCGTATTCAGCAGCACGCCGTCGAAGCCCCACTCCATCACCTGGCACGCGTGCGACGGCACGCCGAGCCCCGCGTCGACGATCAGCGGCACGTCCGGCAGCCGCTCGCGCAGCACGCGCAGGCCGTACGGATTCACGACGCCCTTGCCGGTGCCGATCGGCGCGCCCCACGGCATCAGCGCCTCGCAGCCGACGTCGAGCAGGCGCCGGCCGATCACGAGATCCTCGGTGCAGTACGGCAGCACCTTGAAGCCGTCCTTGATCAGTTGCGCGGCGGCTTCGATCAGCCCGACCGGGTCGGGTTGCAGCGTGTAGTCGTCGCCGATCAGTTCGAGCTTGATCCAGTCGGTGTCGAATACCTCGCGCGCCATGTGCGCGGTCGTCACGGCTTCGGCGACGGTCTGGCAGCCGGCCGTGTTCGGCAGCAGCGGCACCGCGTGGCGCTTGAGCAGATCGAAGAAGCCGGCTTCGGCCGTGCCGCCCGTCATCTGGCGGCGCAGCGCGACCGTCACCATCCCGGGGCGCGACGCGGCGATCGAATCGGACAGCGACTGCAGCGACGGATAGCGCGACGTGCCGAGCAGCACGCGGCTTGCGAAAGTGGCGCCGTATAGCGTGAGCGCGTCGGCGGAGGTGTGGGACTTCATGTCGTTTTCCTGGAAGAGCGGGGCGAAACGGCGGCGCTCAGCCGCCTGCGACGGGGTGCACGACGTCGAGCCTGTCGCCCGCCGCGAGCGCACGCGCCGCATGCTGCGTGCGCGCGACGAAGTTGCCGTTCAGCGCCACCGCGTACGGCGGACGCGCGCCGTACGCGGCAAGCGCGTCGGCCACCGTCGCGCCGTCGGGCAACGTCAGGGTCTGTTGATTGATCTGGATATCCATGAGGCTGGGTCGGATTCGGTCGGCGGCGCGCGTCAGGCCGGCTGGCGCGCGTCGTTGCGGTGATGAAGCAGCGTCGGCCAGCGTGCGGCGTCGCGCCATGCGGCGAACGCGTCGGCATCGCCGAGCGAGCCGCCGAGCGCGGCCTGCGCGAACGCGACGGCCGCCTGCGCGACTTCCGGCGCGATCATGAAGCCGTGCCGGTACAGGCCGTTGACGGCGAGCGTCGATGCGCCGTCCCAGATCACCGCCGGGCGATGATCGGGCAGCGTCGGCCGGCACTGCGCGTTGAGTTCGAGAATGCGCGCCTCGCCGAACGCCGGATGCACGGAAAACGCCGCGCTCAGCAGTTCGAGCGCGGAGCGCACGCTGACGGGCGACATGTCCTCGCCCTCCACCTCGGTCGCGCCGATCACATAGAGATCGTCCTGCTTCGGCGCGATGTACAGCGGGTAACGCGGATGCAGCAACCGCACGGGCCGGGTGAGCCCGATGCCCGGCGCATGCACGCGCGCGACTTCGCCGCGGATGCCGCGCAGCGCGGGCAGCGCGGATTTCGCGCCGAGCCCGCGGCAATCGATCGTGAAATGCGCGGCAGGCCGGTTCGCGTCGTCGACCGACGCGTGCCAGTGCAGCGCGACGCCACGTTCGGCGAGGCCCGCCGCGAGCGCGCGCAGCGCCTGGCGGTTGTCGAGCTGCCCTTCGCGCGGCAGCATCAGCCCGCGCGCGAAGCGGCCCGCGAGCGCGGGTTCGGCCGCGTCGACCTGCGCGCCGGCGAGCGTCACGAAGCCGCCGTCGAACAGCTCCGCCGGCGCGTTCGCGCGCAGGCGCCGCTCGAACAGCGGCGCCTCCGCGCGGTCCGCGTGATGCCAGACGACGAGCGTGCCGCGATGCTGGAAAAAGACGGGTTCGGGCAGTTCGGCGAGCCACTGCGGCCAGCGCGCGAGCGATGCGGCGCCGAGCTCGGTGATCAGCCGTTCCGCGCTCACCGCTTCCGCGAGCGGCGCGAGCATCGCGGCCGCGATCCACGCGGCCGACTGCTCGCCGTCCGGGCCGCCGCGCTCGTAGAGTGCGACGCGATGCCCGTCGCCCGCGAGCCGCCACGCGATCAGACGGCCGACGAGCCCGCCGCCGAGCACCGCGAAATCGGGCCGTGTATCGCGGACGTTCATCGCGCACCCTCCGCGCGGCCACGCGCGACGGACGTCGACGCGCACGCGCCGCCGCATGCGAACGCACGCGACACCGGGCCGGGAATCATGCAAAAGACTGAGGATTGTGCGGTCATCATTCCTTCCGTAACGCGCAATGCGCGTACCCAAAAGGACGAAACCGGCAGCAAAGGCCGGCCGGGCGGGACTCGGGCGCTGACCATGTGGGATGGCGGCCAGCGCGGCCCGGCGGGATCAGAAACTTCCCTCGCCGGTATTACCCGGATCGGGTGCGAAGGGTCTTTCTCAGCCTCGCCGCGCTGCCCGGAACATCTGCCGGCCACGCCACGAAGCACCCCTGTTTCGTCGTCGGCCATTAGACCATAAAAGCGGAAAGCGCCGCAAACTGTCCCCCTTGCGGCAAATTCGCCGGCGCGCCGCGCCGCTCTGGCACAATGCCCGCAGGCCGGCCGCGCGAGCGGCCGGTTGCCGCGTCACCGCCGGTTTTTAAGTGCCGTTTAAGACGCACGGGCGACCATCCGGACGCCCGCCGTCAGTCGGCGCCGCGCCCCGGCATGCCGTATCGCGGCGCGCGCCCGGCTTCGCCCGGCCCGCGCGCCGGCTCATCATCAGGAAGCACATGACCCAATCGATCGACCCCGTCCGCTCCGTCTCCGACGCGCCGCAGGACGAGCGCCCGGTATCCGCATGGAGCCTCATCAAGCCCTACTGGGTATCGTCCGAATGGAAAATCGCGTGGGGGTTGCTGGTCACGATCATCGCGATCAACCTCTGCGTGGTCTGGATCAACGTCCGGCTGAACAAGTGGAACGCGCAGTTCTACAACGCGCTGCAGTCGAAGGACGTCCACGACTTCCCGAATCTGCTGATGCAGTTCTCCGCGCTCGCCTTCGCGTTCATCATCCTCGCCGTGTACGGCCGCTACCTGCGGCAGATGCTCGGCTTCCGCTGGCGCCAGTGGCTCACCGAGCGCTTTCTCGGCCAGTGGCTCGGCGATCGCGCGTTCTACCGGATCGAGCGCGACCGCCTCGCGGACAACCCCGATCAGCGGATCACCGACGACCTCCAGTCGTTCGCGACCACGACGCTCGCACTGTCGCTCGACCTGCTGTCGACGGTCGTCACGCTCGTGTCGTTCATCACGATCCTGTGGTCGCTCGCCGGCGCGCTGACGTTTACGCTCGGCGCGACGCCGATCGCGATTCCCGGCTACATGGTGTGGGCGGCCGCGCTGTACGCGGTGGTCGGCTCGCTGATCATCCAGAAGGTCGGCCATCCGCTCGTGTCGATCAACTACCAGCAGCAGCGCGTCGAGGCCGATTTCCGCTTCGGGCTGATCCGCGTGCGCGAGAACGCCGAGCAGATCGCGTTCTACGACGGCGAAAAGACCGAGACCGGCAACGCGCAGACCCTCTTCATGCGCATCCGCGACAACTGGTGGCGCGTGATGAAGTACACGAAGCGGCTCACGTTCGTGCTGAGCTTCTACGGGCAGATCGCGATCATCTTCCCGCTCGTCGTCGCCGCACCGCGCTACTTCGCAGGCGCGTTCTCGTTCGGCGTGCTGATGCAGATCTCGTCCGCGTTCGGCACCGTCAGCGATTCGTTCTCGTGGTTCGTCAACAGCTACTCGACCCTCGTCGAATGGCGCGCCACCGTCAACCGTCTGCGCGAATTCAAGCGCGTGATGGGCACGTCGCATCTGAAGGAAAGCCTGTCGCCCGCGACCGAGCACGGCGGCATCAACCTGCACTACATCGACGCGGCGAAGCTGTCCACGTCGTCGCTCAAGCTCGCGCTGCCGAACGGCAACGCGCTCGCGAACATCGGCGACGTCACGATCGAGCCCGGCTCGCGCTGGCTCGTGGTCGGCAAGTCGGGATCCGGCAAGAGCACGTTCATGCGTGCGCTCGCGGGCCTGTGGCCGTTCGGCGACGGCGCGATCGATGCGCCGGTCGGCGCGCGGATGATGTTCGTGCCGCAGACGAGCTATTTGCCGATCGGCACGCTGAAGGCCGCGCTCACCTACCCGGCGACGCCCGACACGTTCAGCGACGAAGCGTGCCGCGACGCACTGCGCGCGTGCCGCCTCGAGGACTACGTCGAGCGCCTCGACGAAACCGCGCACTGGACCCGCGTGCTGTCGCCCGGCGAGCAACAGCGCCTGGCCGGCGCCCGCGTGCTGCTGCACAAGCCCGACTTCCTGTTCCTCGACGAAGCGACCAGCGCGCTCGACGCCGACAACGAAGCCCGCCTCTATCACCTGTTCGCCGAACGGCTGCCGAAGGCGGCGATCGTCAGCATCGCGCACCGCGAATCGCTGGCCGCGTTCCACGGCGGCACGATCAACGTCGAGCGCGTGAACGACGACGACAAGGTCGCCGCGTGAACGCACGCGCCGCGCACATCGCGCGGATCGCGCTGATCACCGGCGCAGGTTCGGGGATCGGCGCGGCGCTCGCGCGGCGACTCGCGGCGCCCGGCGTCGCGCTGGCGCTGCATGCGCGCGGCGCGGACCCGGCAGCCCGCGCACGCGTCGCCGACGTCGCCGACCGATGTACGGCAGCGGGCGCGCAATGCGTGACGCTCACCGGCGATCTCGCCGAAGCGGGCGTCGCCGCCGCGCTCGTCGACGCCACCGCTGCCCGCTTCGGCGGGCTCGACCAGCTCGTCGCGAACGCCGGCTTCGCCGCGCGGCAATCCTTTTCCAACCTCTGCGCGGACGCGCTCGCATCCGCCTTCGCCGCGATGCCCGGCGCGTTCTCCGCGCTCGCGGCCCGCGCACGGCCGCTGCTCGAAGCGTCGACGGCGCCGCGCATCGTCGCGGTCAGCTCGTTCGTCGCGCACCGCTATCGGGCGGACGCCCCGTTCGCGGCGACCGCCGCCGCGAAAGCCGCGCTCGAATCGCTGGTGCGCTCGGCGGCAGCCGAGTTCGCCGCGTGCGGCATCACCGTCAATGCGGTCGCGCCCGGCTTCACGCGCAAGGACCACGGCCCGAGCGCGGACAATGCGGCCGCTTGGGTCCGCGCCGAACAGGCGACGCCGCTCGGCCGGATCGCCGAACCCGACGACGTCGCCGCGCTGATTGCGTTCCTGCTGTCGGACGCGGCACGGCAGATCACCGGCCAGGTCATCCACGTGGACGGCGGCCTGACGCTCTGACGCGAGCGCGTGCCAGCCGTGCCGGCGCGCAGGTCGCCGCCGGCATCCGCATGGCGCTCACGCACGATCGAGCGTCGCTCCTGGCCCGACCGTCCACCCGCCGCGCTGCCGCGCCTGCCCCCGCACGCACCTTTTTGGCGCCCTTCATCCCGCCCGTAAAATAGCCGCCGTACGGCAGCGCGATACGAGAGACGACACAAGAGGGGGCGGCAGGCATGCAGGCATTCCAGTGGTTCAACGAATTGTCGACGCGCGAGCGACGAACGCTGTACGCCGGATTCGGCGGCTATGCGGTCGATGCGTTCGACTTCATGATCTATTCGTTCCTCATTCCGACGCTGATCGCCACCTGGGGCATGACGAAGAGCGAGGCCGGGATGATCGCGACGAGTTCGCTGATCTCGTCGGCGATCGGCGGCTGGGTCGCCGGCATCCTCGCAGACCGCTTCGGCCGCGTGCGCGTGCTGCAGTGGACGATCGCGACGTTCGCGCTGTTCACGTGCCTGTCCGGTTTCACGCATTCGTTCTGGCAGCTCCTTGCGACGCGCACGCTGCAGGGCTTCGGCTTCGGCGGCGAATGGTCGGTCGTGACGATCATGATGGCCGAGACGATCCGCTCGCCCGAGCATCGCGCGAAGGCAGTCGGCACCGTGCAGAGCAGCTGGTCGTTCGGCTGGGGTGCGGCCGCGATCCTGTACTGGGCGTTCTTCGCGCTGCTGCCCGAGCAGCTCGCGTGGCGCGCGTGCTTCTGGATCGGTCTCGCGCCCGCGCTGTGGATCCTGTACATCCGCCGCAACGTCAGCGATCCCGACATCTACACGGCCACGCGCCGCGCCCGCGACGAAGGCCGCGTGTCGGGCCACTTCCTCGAGATCTTCTCGCCGCCGCACCTGCGCGCGACGCTGTTCGGCAGCGCGCTGTGCACCGGCATGCTCGGCGGCTACTACGCGATCACGACGTGGCTGCCCACCTACCTGAAAACCGTGCGCCACCTGTCGGTGTTCAACACGAGCGGCTATCTCGTCGTGCTGATCGTCGGCTCGTTCGTCGGCTACGTGGTCGGCGCGATCCTGTCCGACCGGCTCGGCCGACGCGCGTCGTTCATCCTGTTCGCGGTCGGCTCGTTCTCGCTCGGCATGGCCTACACGATGCTGCCGATCACCGATACCGCGATGCTGCTGCTCGGCTTCCCGCTCGGCATCGTCGTGCAGGGCATCTTCGCGGGCGTCGGCGCGTATCTGTCGGAGCTGTATCCGGGCGCGATCCGCGGCTCGGGCCAGGGCTTCTGCTACAACCTCGGCCGCGGGCTCGGCTCGTTCTTCCCGATCCTGGTCGGATCGCTGTCGCAGTCGATGTCGCTCGTGAAGGCGATCGGGCTCGTCGCGGGCGGCGGCTACCTGCTCGTGATCGTCGCGGCGCTCGTGCTGCCGGAAACGCGCGGCAAGTCGCTCGCCGACGATCCGGCCGTCGCATCATAAGCACCTTGCCCGTTCGGGAACCCGCATGCACGTGATCGTTCTCGGCGCCGGCGTGATCGGCGTCACCACTGCCTGGCACCTGCGCGAAGCAGGCTGCGACGTCACCGTGATCGAACGCGAGGCCGATGTCGCGCAAGCGACGAGCCTCGGCAACGCGGGCGTGATCGCGCCCGGCTACGTGACGCCGTGGGCCGCGCCGGGGATGCCCGGCAAGATCCTCAAATACCTGTTCAAGCCTGCGTCGCCGCTGATCTTCCGGCCGACGCTCGATGCCGCGCAGTGGCGCTGGATCGCGCGCTGGCTACGCGAATGCGAGTTCGAGCGGTTCCGCGTGAACAAGCAGCGGATGCAGCGCATCGCGTATTACAGCCGCGCGTGCCTGCATGCGTTTCGCGACCGTCATCCGTTCGACTATGGTGCGAGCCGCGGCTACCTGCAGTTGCTGCGCGGCGCATTCGACGTCGAGATGGTGCAACCGGCGCTGAAGGTGCTGCGCGACGCCGGCATCGCGTTTCGCGAACTCGACGCCGCCGGCTGCACCGCGATCGAGCCCGGCTTGCGCTGGGCGCGACAGGCGCCCGTCGGCGGCATCTACCTGCCCGACGACGAAGCCGGCGATTGCGCGCGCTTCACGCGCGAACTGAGGGCGCTGTGCGAAGCGAACGGCGTGACGTTCCGATTCCGCACCGCGATTCATGCGCTCGACGTCGCGGGCGGCAAGGTGCGCGGCGTGCGAGTAGGCGCGGCCGGAACGGATGGCCGCGCGCCGTGCGATGAAGGCGCGGGCACCGGCTTGCGTGACGGGGGGCAGCCCAGCCGCCCGGCGCCGGACCGCGCCGCGTCGGCCGGAACCCTGCCGCGCGACGGGCTGCTTGCGGCCGACGCGATCGTGGTCGCGCTCGGCGTCGACAGTGCCGCCCTGCTGCGGCCGCATGGCATCGACGTGCCGCTGTATCCGGTGAAAGGCTACTCGGCGACGCTCACGGTCGTCGACGACGAAAAGGCGCCGCGCGCCGCGCTGATGGACGAATCGCTGAAGACGGCGATCACGCGCTTCGGCCCGACACTGCGCGTCGCGGGCACCGCGGAACTCGGCAACCGGCACGCGGCGCTGCGGCAGCAGGCGCTCGATACGCTGATGAAGGTGCTCGACGACTGGTTCCCGCACGCGGCCGAGCGCGCGTCCGCCCGCTTCTGGGTCGGCCGCCGCCCGATGACGCCCGACGGGCCGCCGTTGCTGGGGGCGAGCCGCATCGACGGACTGTGGCTGAACGTCGGTCACGGGTCGACCGGCTGGGCGATGTCGATGGGATCGGGGAAGGTGCTCGCGGATCTCGTCACGGGGCGGGAGCCGGAGATCGATTTGTCGGGGCTGACGCTCGCGCGCTACGAGCGCTAGGCAGGACGCCGGGCGACGTGCGCGGCACGATGCAAAGCGGCACGTCTGCATCCGAAACGATCGGGAGGGCGACCGGTCTCAACGATTCGCCGGACGCGCCGGGGCGGCTCAACCCGTCGCCGCGTCGTCCGCCCGCGCAATCGGCGCCGACACGATCGGCCGGTGCGACACGCCTTCGTGCGACAACCGGCTTTCGAACAGCGTGAGCGCGTCGAACCGCAGCGTGACGGCACGCCCCACCGCACCGCCGTGCGCCGGCTGGCCGACCGCGTCGTGCGGCAGCCGCGCGAGCGTCACGTGCGGCCGGAACGGCCGCCGATCGGCCGGCACCCCGAGTTCGCGCAGCAGCGCCGCGAGCCCGGCATTCAGCGCGACGCAAGCGGCGTCGGCCGCAAGTTCCGCAACGATCAGCCTCGCGCGCGGCAGGCTGGGCCACCACGCGATCCGCTCGACCGGCAACGACGGCAACGCATGCGCGGCCGCGAGCGCGGGCAGGTGCGCGGCCAGCGCGTCGCACCGTTCCCGCTCGATCGCGCCGACGAACGCGAGCGTCATGTGCAGTTGCGCGGGCAGCGTGCGCCGCGCGCCACGGGTGACCGGCAACGCGTGCAGCGCGTCGCGCGACGCCGTATCGGGCATCAGCGCGACGAACGCACGGAGCCGGTCTCCATTCATGACTCGCTCACGGCCGCCCGCGGCGCGTTCGATGCATCGGCCGACGCCGGACGCTGCGGCAGCGGACCGTGTTCGCCCCACACATCGCCCGGCAGCACGCGCGCGAGTTCGGGGATCGTGTTGCGCGTGAACACCGGATCGGTAACACCCGCCGCGCGCTGGCGGCGATAGTCGGCCCACGCGGCGTGCGCGTACTTGCCGAGCGCGAGGATCGCGATCAGGTTGATGATCGCCATCAGCCCCATGCTCGTATCGGCCATCGCCCACACGAGCGGCAGTTGCCCGACGCTGCCGAACATCACCATGCCGAGCACCGCGACGCGGAACAGCGGCAGCACGCCGCGCCGCTTCGTGATGAATTCGACGTTGCCTTCCGCATACGCGTAGTTGCCGATCACCGACGAATACGCGAAGAAGAAGATCGCGAACGCCATGTAGATGCCCCCCCAGTCGCCGACGTGGCTCGCGATCGAGCGCTGCGTGAGCGCCGCGCCTTCCATGCCGGTACCGAGCTCGTACTGGCCCGACAGCAGGATCACGAAGGCCGTCGCACTGCAGATCACGATCGTGTCGACGAACACGCCGAGCATCTGGATCAACCCCTGCACCACCGGATGGCGCGTGCTGGCGGTCGCCGCCGCATTCGGCGCGCTGCCCATGCCGGCCTCGTTCGAGAACAGCCCGCGCTTCACGCCCATCGCGACCGCCTGGCTGACGGCATAGCCCGTCAGCCCGCCCGCCGCCTGCTCGAGGCCGAACGCGCTTTTCACGATCAGCGCGATCACGCCCGGCACCAGCGCGATGTGCGTCGCGACCGCATAGACCGCGAGCGCGAGATAACCGATCGCCATCACGGGCACGATCACCTGCGCGACCGCCGCGATCCGGCGGATGCCGCCGAAGATGATCGGCGCGGTCAGCAGCACGAGCCCGAGACCGACGCTCGCGCGGCTCCAGCCGAACGACGTGTCGAACGCGTCGGCGATCGCATTGGCCTGCACCGCGTTGAACACGAAGCCGAACGCGAGGATCAGCGACAGCGAGAACAGCACGCCGAAGCCGCGCGAGCGCAGGCCCGTCTGGATGTAGTACGCGGGGCCGCCGCGATAGCTGCCGTCCGCGTGCGACACCTTGAAGATCTGCGCGAGCGTGGCCTCGACGAACGCGGACGACATCCCGACGAGCGCCGTCATCCACATCCAGAAGATCGCGCCCGGCCCGCCGACCGTCAGCGCGACCGCGACGCCGGCGATGTTGCCGGTGCCGACGCGGCTCGCGAGCCCGGTCGCGAACGCCTGGAACGACGAGATGCTGCCCGGCTCGCCCTTGCTGCCGACCAGCTTGATGCTGAGGAACAGCGCCTTCAGCTGGATCATCCGGAATCGCAGCGTGAACCACATGCCCACGCCGAGCAGCAGTGCGATCAGCACGTAATTCCACAACACGCCGTTGACGGCGTCGACCAGCCCTTGCACGAATGCTTCCATCCAGAGTCCTTGTAAATAGCGTCAGTCATGTGCGACGACCGCGAACGCGGCCCGAGGGGCGACATGATATGACAGTTTTCAAGGATTATTACAAAACGAAAGAAATTGAGATGATGAAAAATCAAGGCCGGATGTCGTCAGGTTAGACGACGCTTCGTGAAAATGCGGCGGTAGCGAGGCGATGACCCTTCCGGTCCAGGCTGTTGGCTGGCGCGTGCGCCTGACATGAAAATCCGGACGTCGCAATGTCTTGCGGGCACGCGGGGCCGACACGCGATTTGGGACAGGTGCGCTGGCAGGCCTCCGCCGGCGCCGGGCATTCTGCTGCCGGGGTTACCCCTCCCGTTGTTCATCCCGCATTGAGAGCGCCATGATTTCCAGAATCGTACGCGGATGGTTCCGGCTGGTTCTCCGGGTGGTGACCGTAACGATCTGCATCTACGCGCTCCTATTTTTCGTCGTCGCGACTTCCCGATATGAGCGGACCGAGGGCAGTTGCCCCGACATGGCTGTCGATACGCTACGAAAAACGGTCGAGATCCGCCTCCTCAAGGAGCATGGAATACGGCCGGACAGCCTCCGGTTCGACGGCGCGCCGCAGTATCACGCGTGGAAGCTGGGTGTGTGGGAATTGCCGCTGCGCGTCGACGAAATCCGATACACCGCGATGATCGACTGCAACGAGCAGCTTGCAAGCTACGGACGAACCGTCGATCCGCTGGGCGCCCCGACCGGACAAGCCCACGATCGTCCACCGCTTCGGAAATAAAAAAACCGGGCACCCTCTCGGACGCCCGGCTTTCGTCGAAACCCGCTTGCGCGATTCAGCTCAGCGCGGCAGTTCCGAATGCCCCATCAGGTACGCATCGACCGAGCGCGCGCACTGGCGGCCCTCGCGGATCGCCCACACCACGAGCGACTGGCCGCGCCGCATGTCGCCTGCCGCGAACACCTTGTCGACCGACGTGTAGTACGAACGATCGCCTTCGGTCGCCGCACGCGCGTTGCCGCGCGCATCCTTCGCGACGCCGAATGCGTCGAGCACCGGCGCGGCCGGCTGCGTGAAGCCCATCGCCAGCAGCACGAGATCGGCCTTCATTTCGAACTCGGAACCCGGCACTTCCTGCATCTTGCCGTCCTTCCACTCGACGCGCACCGCGATCAGCTTCTCGACCTTGCCGTTCTTGCCTTCGAGACGCTTCGTCGCGACCGCCCAGTCGCGCTCGCAGCCTTCCTCGTGCGACGACGACGTGCGCAGCTTGATCGGCCAGTACGGCCACACGAGCGGCTTGTTCTCCTCTTCCGGCGGCTGCGGCAGCAGTTCGAACTGCGTGACCTGCTTCGCGCCGTGACGGTTCGACGTGCCGACGCAGTCCGAACCCGTATCGCCGCCGCCGATCACGATCACGTGCTTGCCCTTCGCGAGCAGTTGGTCGACCAGCTTGTCGCCGGCGTTCACGCGGTTCTGCTGCGGCAGGAAGTCCATCGCGAAATGAACGCCCGCGAGCTCGCGGCCCGGCACCGGCAGGTCGCGCGGCGTTTCCGAACCGCCGGCGATCACGACTGCATCGAATTCTTCCTTCAGCGTGTCCGGCGAAATGGTTTCCTTCGCGAGGCTGCCGATCGACTCGGGCAGCGGATCCTTGCCGATGAACACGCTCGTGCGGAACGTCACGCCTTCCGCTTCCATCTGGCGCATGCGCCGGTCGATCAGCCACTTCTCGAGCTTGAAATCAGGGATCCCGTAACGCAGCAGGCCGCCGATGCGGTCGTTCTTCTCGAACACCGTCACGTCGTGGCCGGCCCGCGCGAGCTGCTGCGCGGCGGCGAGGCCCGCGGGGCCCGAACCGACGATCGCGACCTTCTTGCCGGTCTTGTGCTCGGCCGGCAGCGGCTTCACCCAGCCTTCCGCCCAGGCCTTGTCGATGATCGCGTGCTCGATCGACTTGATGCCGACCGGGTCGTCGTTGATCCCGAGCGTGCAGGCCGCCTCGCACGGCGCCGGGCAGATGCGGCCCGTGAACTCGGGGAAGTTGTTGGTCGAATGCAGGACTTCGATCGCCTGCTGCCAGTCCTGGCGGTAAACGAGATCGTTGAAGTCGGGAATGATGTTGTTGACCGGGCAGCCGTTGTTGCAGAACGGGATGCCGCAATCCATGCAGCGCGCGCCCTGGATCTTCGCGTCCGCGTCGGTCAGCGCCGCGACGAATTCCTTGTAGTGCTTCACGCGCGTGAGCGGTGCTTCGTACGCCTCGTGGCGGCGTTCGAACTCCAGAAAACCGGTTGCCTTGCCCATAAGGTGCTCTTCTGTTCGGTGTATCGGGTGGGGGAGCCGCGCGCGGCCGTCAGGCGCGCGCGGCATTCGCTATGTCGTTCGTCGCTCAGGCGGCCAGCACTTCCTTCGCCGCCTTCTTCGCACCGATCTCGCCCAGCGCGCGCTTGTATTCGTGCGGGAACACCTTCACGAACTGGCGGCGCGCCGCGTCCCAGTTTTCCAGCAGCGACTTCGCCCGCGGCGAACCCGTGAACTGGAAATGACGCTCGACGAGCCCCTTGAGCAGCGCTTCGTCGGTCGTGCCTTCGTGCCAGAGCGCGCGGTCGACCGTGCGCTCCTGCTCGGCCTGCTGCAGCACCGGATCGAGCGCGACCATCGACTTGTTGCACTTCGCCGCGAACGTGCCTTCCGGATCGTAGATGTACGCGATGCCGCCCGACATGCCGGCCGCGAAGTTGCGGCCCGTCTCGCCGAGCACGACGACCGTGCCGCCCGTCATGTATTCGCAACCGTGGTCGCCCGTGCCTTCGACGACCGCCGTCGCGCCCGAGTTACGCACGCAGAAGCGCTCGCCCGCGACGCCGCGGAAGAAGGCTTCGCCTTCGATCGCGCCGTACATCACCGTGTTGCCGCAGATGATGTTTTCTTCGGACTTGCCGCGGAAGTCGTTGGTCGGACGGATGATGATCCGGCCGCCCGACAGGCCCTTGCCGACGTAGTCGTTGCCGTCGCCGACGAGGTCGAGCGTCACGCCCTTCGCGAGGAACGCGCCGAAGCTCTGGCCGGCCGTGCCCTTCAGCTGGATGTGCACCGCGTCGTCGGCCAGGCCGTCGTGGCCGTGCTTCTTCGCGATCACGCCCGACAGCATCGCGCCGACCGTCCGGTTCACGTTGCGCACCGGCTGGATGAACGACACATGCTCGCCGTTCTCGATCGCGGCCTTCGCCTTTTCGATCAGCACGTGGTCGAGCGCGCGCTCGAGGCCGTGATCCTGCACGTCGACGTGACGCCGTGCGACGTCCTCGCATTCTTCCGGCTGGTAGAACACGCGCGAGAAGTCGAGGCCCTTCGCCTTCCAGTGCTCGATGCCCTTGCGCGTATCGAGCAGGTCGGCGCGGCCGATCAGGTCGTCGAACTTCGCGATGCCGAGCTGCGCCATGATCTCGCGCACTTCCTCGGCGACGAAGAAGAAGTAGTTCACGACGTGCTCGGGCTGGCCCTTGAACTTCGCACGCAGCACCGGATCCTGCGTCGCGACGCCGACCGGGCACGTGTTCAGGTGGCACTTGCGCATCATGATGCAGCCCTCGACGACGAGCGGCGCCGTCGCGAAGCCGAATTCGTCCGCGCCGAGCAGCGCGCCGATCACGACGTCGCGGCCGGTCTTCATCTGGCCGTCGGCCTGCACGCGGATACGGCCGCGCAGGCGGTTCAGCACCAGCGTCTGCTGCGTTTCGGCGAGGCCGAGTTCCCACGGCGTGCCCGCATGCTTCACCGACGACAGCGGCGACGCGCCCGTGCCGCCGTCATGGCCGGCGATCACGACGTGGTCGGCCTTCGCCTTCGCGACACCGGCCGCGACCGTGCCCACGCCCACTTCCGACACGAGCTTCACCGAGATGCTCGCCACCGGGTTCACGTTCTTCAGGTCGTGGATCAGTTGCGCCAGATCCTCGATCGAGTAGATGTCGTGGTGCGGCGGCGGCGAGATCAGGCCGACGCCCGGCACCGAGTAACGCAGCTTGCCGATGTAGTCGGACACCTTGTGGCCCGGCAGTTGGCCGCCTTCGCCCGGCTTCGCGCCCTGCGCCATCTTGATCTGGATCTGGTCGGCCGATGCGAGGTACTCGGCGGTGACGCCGAAGCGGCCCGACGCGACCTGCTTGATCTTCGAGCGCAGCGAGTCGCCGTCCTTCAGCGGAATGTCGCTGACGATCTCGTCGCCGATCACCGACTTCAGCGTCTCGCCCGACTTGATCGGAATGCCGCGCAGTTCATTGCGGTAGCGCTTCTGGTCCTCGCCGCCTTCGCCGGTGTTCGACTTGCCGCCGATCCGGTTCATCGCGACCGCGAGCGTCGCGTGCGCTTCGGTGCTGATCGAACCGAGCGACATCGCGCCCGTCGCGAAGCGCTTGACGATCTCCTTCGCCGGCTCGACGTCGTCGATCGGGATCGCCTTGGTCGGCTCGACCTTGAACTCGAACAGGCCGCGGAACGTCATGTGACGCTTGGTCTGGTCGTTGATCAGGTGCGCGTATTCCTTGTACGTCTGGTACGAGTTGCTGCGCGTCGCGTGCTGCAGCTTCGCGATCGAATCCGGCGTCCACATGTGGTCTTCGCCGCGCACGCGATACGCGTACTCGCCGCCCGCGTCGAGCATGTCGCGCAGGACCGGACTGTCGCCGAACGCGTCGCGGTGCAGGCGGATCGCTTCTTCCGCGACTTCGAACAGGCCGATGCCGCCGACCTTCGACGCCGTGCCCTTGAAGTACTTCTCGACGAGGTCGCTCGACAGGCCGAGCGCTTCGAAGATCTGTGCGCCGGTGTACGACATGTACGTCGAGATGCCCATCTTCGACATCACCTTCTGCAGGCCCTTGCCGACCGCCTTCGTGAAGTTGTAGATGGCCTTCTCCGGCGACAGGTCGCCCGGCAGGCCTTCCGCCATCTTCGCGAGCGTTTCCATCGCGAGGTACGGGTGCACGGCTTCCGCGCCGTAGCCCGCGAGCAGCGCGAAGTGGTGCGTCTCGCGCGCGGAGCCCGTCTCGACGACGAGGCCCGTGCTCGTGCGCAGCCCTTGCTGGACGAGGTGCGTGTGGATCGCCGACGTGGCGAGCAGCGCCGGAATCGCGACGTGCTCGGCGTCGGTCTTGCGGTCCGACACGATCAGGATGTTGTAGCCCGACTTCACCGCGTCGACGGCTTCGGCGCACAGCGACGCGAGGCGCGCCTCGATGCCCTCCTTGCCCCACGCCACCGGGTAGCAGATGTTCAGCTCGTACGCGCTGAACTTGCCGCCCGTGTACTGGTCGATCGCGCGGATCTTCGCGATGTCCTTGAAGTCGAGCACCGGCTGCGACACTTCGAGACGCATCGGCGGGTTGATGTTGTTCGTGTCGAGCAGGTTCGGCTTCGGGCCGATGAACGACACGAGCGACATCACCATGTTCTCGCGGATCGGGTCGATCGGCGGGTTGGTGACTTGTGCGAACAGCTGCTTGAAGTAGTGATAGAGCGTCTTGTTCTTGTTCGACATCACCGCGAGCGGCGAGTCGTTGCCCATCGAGCCGACGGCCTCTTCGCCCTGCTGCGCCATCGGCGCCATCAGGAACTTCAGGTCTTCCTGCGTATAGCCGAACGCCTGCTGGCGATCGAGCAGCGCGGCGCCCTGCGTGCGGCCGGCCGCGACTTCCTCGGCCTTCGGCTCGATTTCGTCGAGCTTGATGCGCACCGCGTCGATCCAGCTCTTGTACGGCTTCGCGTTCGCGAGGTTGTCCTTGAGCTCCTTGTCGTCGATGATGCGGCCGTGCTCCATGTCGATCAGGAACATCTTGCCCGGCTGCAGACGCCACTTCTTGACGATCTTCGATTCGGGGATCGGCAGCGTGCCGGCTTCCGACGCCATGATGACGAGGTCGTCATCGGTCACGATATAGCGCGCGGGGCGCAGGCCGTTACGGTCGAGCGTCGCGCCGATCTGACGGCCGTCGGTGAACGCGATCGCGGCCGGGCCGTCCCACGGCTCCATCATCGCGGCGTGGTATTCGTAGAACGCGCGGCGGTTCTCGTCCATCAGCGTGTGCTGTTCCCACGCTTCCGGGATCATCATCATCACCGCGTGCACGAGCGGGTAGCCGGCCATCACCAGCAGTTCGAGACAGTTGTCGAACGAGGCGGTATCCGACTGGCCCGGGTAGATCAGCGGCCACAGCTTCGGCAGATCGTCGGCGAGCACGTGCGACGCGATCGCGCCGGTACGCGCGTTCAGCCAGTTCACGTTGCCCTTCACGGTGTTGATCTCGCCGTTGTGCGCGATCATCCGGTACGGGTGAGCCAGCTCCCACGCCGGGAACGTGTTGGTCGAGAAGCGCTGGTGCACGAGCGCGAGCGCCGACACGACGCGCGGATCCTGCAGGTCGCGGTAATACACGCCGACCTGGCCCGCCAGCAGCAGCCCCTTGTAGACGACCGTGCGCGCCGACATCGACGGCACGAAGTATTCCTTGCCGTGCTTGAGCTTCAGCGCCTGGATGCGGTGGCTCGCCGTCTTGCGGATCACGTACAGCTTCCGCTCGAGCGCGTCCGTCACCATGATGTCCTTGCCGCGGCCGATGAAGATCTGGCGGATCAGCGGCTCGCTCGCCTTCACCGTCGGCGAGATCGGCATCGCATGGTCGACCGGCACGTCGCGCCAGCCGAGCACGACCTGGCCTTCGGCCTTCACCGTACGCTCGAGTTCCTGCTCGCACGCGAGACGCGATGCGTTCTCCTTCGGCAAGAAGATCATCCCGACCCCGTATTCGCCGGCCGGCGGCAGATTCACGCCCTGCTTCGCCATTTCCTCGCGATAGAACGCGTCCGGAATCTGGATCAGGATGCCCGCGCCGTCGCCCATCAGCGGATCGGCGCCGACCGCGCCGCGGTGATCGAGGTTCTCCAGAATCTTCAGACCCTGCTGAATGATCTCGTGGCTCTTCTTGCCCTTGATGTGAGCGACGAAGCCGACGCCGCAGGCGTCGTGTTCGTTTTGCGGGTCGTACAGACCTTGTGCGGCGGGCACCGCGGCGAGCGGCTGCTGGTGGTCGTTCATGGGGACACCGTCGTAAAGGGGGCCTGGAGGCCGTTGAACCGTTTTCTTGTTGCCATCGATCCCGCTCCCGACGGGAGACGGCGCGGCCGACAGTGGTTGGGCAGGCTGCGCCCGGGCCACCGGAATTCGGAATATACGCGACGAATCAAGGGAATAGCAACAAAAACCGCTTGATCGAACCCCAATTAAATGAATGCCTTGATATGGCGCCGTTTTATTGGGGCCGTATCGTTTTGGTGCAAAAAGAAGCGGCGCCCGCAGCGCCGCTTCTGGCCCGCCTTTCCGGCCTTATTGCTGGATCGGCGGCGTGTTCTCGCGCACCTTTCTGGGGCGCCCACGCGGCAACGGCGACACGCGCCGGTTCGCGGTACGCGCCGCCCACTCGCGGTAATTCTCGCCGCCGAGCACCCAGCCTTTCAGCGTCGCCTGCTGCAACTGGTCGGCCTGCCGCTCGTCGAGCGGTTGCTCGCACAGCTCCTTGTACGCGCGCTGGCGGTCGAACGGCGTATTGCCGAGCGCCCAGTAGAGCGGATGGTCGGTGATCAGGCTGTCGACGGTGAGCCCGACGTGATGCCGGTAGCTCGACCACCGATAGGCCTCGGGCGTCGCGACGAGCTGCGAGCGCACCGGGCTCATCTCGACTACGCGGCTCGCGAGCAGGAAATAGCGCTCGCCTTCGATCACCGTCGCGCGATAGCGGCCTTCCCACAGGGTGCCGCGCCGCGAATAGCGCCGGTTGAAATGCGCGACGTAGCGACGGCCGACGGCTTGCATCGCCTTCGGCAGACTCGCCTCGTCGCTCGGCGTCACGAGAAGTTGCACCTGGCGCGGCAGCAGCACGTAGGCATGCACCGACAGGTGATGATCGCGTGCGGCGGCCTTCAGGCAATCTATGAAGAGTTCGTAGTCCTGGTCGTCGACGAACGCGGGTTGCTGATCCAGGCCGCGCAGTATCACGTGCTGCGGCTGGTCGGGAACGTAGAGTCGTGCTAACCGTGCCATGCTGAATGTCCGTTTGAACGCGTTAGGAAATACCCGGAGGTCCGAAATTGCGCACCTGCGTAGAATGCCCGTCCCTGCGGCGCGCGTAAGCGTACGGTCGTGCGAATCCTAGGGAGAAAACTCTAACTTACGAGCTTGTTTGGTTTTAAACGCAGTCGTCATAATGAGCACGCCTTTGATCGGAGGAGACACAATGAAACGAAAACTGGCCATTACGGGGGCCGTAGCGCTCGCATTCGCGGGCGGTACGGCACATGCACAATCCGCAGGCGATTTCTACGTCAGCACCGGCTGGTTCCACCTTTCGCCGCAGGACAGCAGCGACCCGCTGTTCGTCTACGGCGTAGGCGGCACGCCCATCAACCAGTCGGTTCCCAACACCGGCGCCGGTATCAACGACGCCGACACGCTCGGGCTCGCAACGGGCTACTTCATCACCGACCATATCTCCACCGAGCTCGTGATGGGGATACCGCCGAAGTTCGACATTACCGGCAAGGGTCAGTTCGAAAGATTCGGCGTACTCGGCCGCGCGTACCAGTGGAGTCCTGCCGTATTGCTTCGCTACCACTTCAACGACGCCAATGCGAAGTTCCGTCCGTATGTCGGCGTCGGCGCGACGTACGTCTGGTTCACCGGCGCCAAGATCACCAACGGCGCGTTCGAGAACGGCGTGCTCGGCGGCCCGACCAGCGCCACGACGAGCAATCAGTGGGCGCCCGTCTTCAACGCCGGCTTCACGTACAACTTCACGAAACACTGGTTCGCGGGCCTGTCGCTCTCGTACATCCCCGTCAGCGTGACCGCGACCTTCACGACGGCCCGCCGCACGCCGGTCGGGACGCTGACGGAAACGTCGAAGGCCCACATCTCGCTGAACCCGATCGTCACGTACCTGAACGTCGGCTACCGTTTCTAAGCGTAGTCGAATATTTGGGGAATGGTTAATTCTGCTGCAATTTGTAGCGGATTTTTCGTGGCGTAACGTCTCCACGATGCAAAACGCCCCGGCGGGAATCCCGTCGGGGCGTCGTTTTTTCGCGTCGGGCCCGTCCCGGGCAAGGGTTTTACCGGACGCCGCCGCAGCTGCGACCGCCGCCGTGGCCGTCAGACGACGTCGATATCGTCCAGTGCATCGGGCGCGATCAGGTCGATGCGGTCCGTGCAGACCGCGTCGACGCCCCAGCGCGCCAACTCGCGCGCCCGTTCGAGGTCGTTCACCGTGTAAACCAGGATGCGCAGCCCGGCAGCCTTGATCGCGCGCACGAGCGGTTCGTCGAGGCGGGTGTGGTCTGCATGCAACGACACGCAGCCGAGCGCGTCGACGACCTGCGCATGCCAGTCGTCCGGCACGATTTCGTAGAGCATTCCGCGCGGCAGCGCCGGCGCGGACGCGCGCGCCTGTTGCAGTGCGTCGAACGAGAACGACGACAGCAGCGGCGCCACGGCGGCATCGCGCCAGTACGCGGCCGCGTCGGCCGCCACGCGCCGCCCCGTTTCGCGCTCGCGCCCCGGGCACGGCTTGATCTCGACGTTCGCGGCCAGCCCGTGCGCGATGCAGCGCGCCGCCGCGGCCTCGAGCGTCGGCATCCGTTCGCCCGCGAAGCGCGCATCGCGCCACGCGCCCGCGTCGAGCGCGGCCAGCGTCGCATAACGCATGCCCGCCGCCGCTCCGTGGCCGTTCGACGTCCGGTCGACCGTGTCGTCGTGCAGCAGGAACGTCACGTCGTCGGCCGACAGCTTCGCGTCGAACTCGACCATCCGGTGACCGCGCCGCGCGCCCTCGTCGAGCCCGGCAAGCGTGTTCTCCGGCGCGAGCGTGCCGCCGCCGCGATGGGCGACGACGCGCGGATAGGGCCAGTCGGTGCGGATCGTCATCGTCGGTCTCCCGGCAGTCGGACAGTTTCAGCCGGCGCGCTTGCCGGTTTCGGGATCGAAGAAATGCAGCCGGTGCGCGGGCAACGCCGCCGCCAGCGCCGTGCCACGCGCGGGGCGGTCCGCGTGCGGCAGGCGCACCGCGACGTCGTGATTGCCCCAGCGGCCGTGCGCGAGATTGTCCGCGCCGAGCAGCTCGCACGAATCGACCGGCAGCGTCGCCTGCGCGACGCCCGGCTGCGGCGTCATGTGTTCGGGACGCACGCCGAGCACCCAGTCGCGCCCGGTGGCGATCTCGCTGCCGATGCCGGGCGCGCCGGCGACCGGCAGCGCGGGGCCGCCACCCGCGACCGTGAAAGTCGCGCCGTCTTCCGACAGCCGGCCGTGCATCAGGTTCATCGCGGGCGAGCCGATGAAGCCCGCGACGAACACGGTCGCCGGCTTCTCGTACACGTCGACCGGCGCGCCGATCTGCTCCGCGTAGCCGCGGTTCATCACGATCACCCGCTGCGCGAGCGTCATCGCTTCGATCTGGTCGTGCGTCACGTATACGCTCGTCGTCGCGAGTCGCGCGTGCAGCCGCTGGATTTCGAGCCGCATCTGCACGCGCAGCTTCGCGTCGAGGTTCGACAACGGCTCGTCGAACAGGAACACCGACGGCTCGCGCACGATCGCGCGCCCCATCGCAACGCGCTGCCGCTGGCCGCCCGACAACTCGCGCGGCCGCCGCGCGAGCAGCGGCTCGAGCTCGAGAATCTTCGCGGCCGCGGCCACCCGCGAATCGATCGTCGCGCGCTCGATGCCGCGAATCTTCAGCCCGTAGCCCATGTTCTGCGCGACCGTCATGTGCGGGTACAGCGCGTAGTTCTGGAACACCATCGCGATGTCGCGATCCTTCGGCTCCAGCGTGTTGACGACCCGGTCGCCGATCGCGATCTCGCCGTCCGTCACCGACTCGAGCCCCGCGATCATCCGCAACAACGTCGACTTGCCGCAGCCCGACGGGCCGACCAGCACGATGAATTCGCCGTCGGCGATCTCCACGTCGATGCCGTGCAGCACGTGCTGCTTGCCGTCGTAGGATTTCCTGACGCCCTTCAAGCTCAGTGCAGCCATACCTGGTCCTTCTCCCGGAGTTACCGTCGGTCGTTCATTTCTCGGAATCGACGAGGCCGCGCACGAACCAGCGCTGCATCGCCAGCACGACGACGAGCGGCGGAATCATCGCCAGCAGCGTCGCCGCCATCACGTATTGCCATTCGGTCGCGGCGTCGCCGCTCGCGATCATCGTCTTGATGCCGACCACCGCCGTCGACAGCGACGCTTCCGTCGTGATCAGGATCGGCCACAGATACTGGTTCCAGCCGTAGATGAACGTGATCACGAACAGCGCGGCGATGCTCGTCTTCGAAAGCGGCAGCACGACATCCCAGAAGAAGCGCAGCGGCCCCGCGCCGTCGATACGCGCCGCATCCATCAGCTCGTCGGGCAGCGTCATGAAGAACTGCCGGAACAGGAACGTCGCGGTCGCCGATGCGATCAGCGGCATCGCGAGCCCCGCATAGGTGTTCGTCAGATGCAGTGTCGACACGACCTGCACGGTCGGGAAGATCCGCACTTCCACCGGCAGCATCAGCGTGACGAAGATCAGCCAGAACGCCGTGTTGCGAAACGGGAAGCGGAAATAGACGATCGCGTACGCGGACAGGATCGACACCGCGATCTTGCCGACCGCGATCCCGAGCGCCATCGCGAAGCTGTTCACGAGCAGGCGCCCGAACGGCGCCGTCGTGCCGCCGCTGCCGTGCCCCCAGATGTATGCGACGTTCTCGAACAGGTGCGTGCTCGGCACGAGCGACAGCGGCACCGTGAACACTTCCTGCGCATTCATCGTCGCCGCGCAGAACGCGACGTAGACGGGAAACACGATCAGGACGACACCGGCGATCAGCACCGCGTGGCAGAACAGGTCGAAGCCCTTGCGATTCTCGATCATGCGTATTGCACCCTGCGTTCGACGAAGCGGAACTGGATCACCGTGAGCCCCACGACGATGATCATCAGCACGACCGACTGCGCGCCCGAGCTGCCGATGTCGAGCCCCTGGAAGCCTTCCGCGAAGATCTTGTAGATCAGCGTCCTGGTGCTCTGCGCCGGGCCGCCGCCGGTGGCCGCGTCGATCACCGGGAAGGTGTCGAAGAACGCGTAGACGAGGTTCACGACCAGCAGGAAGAAACTCGTCGGCGACAGCAGCGGCAGCACGATGTTGAAGAAGCGCCGCACCGGCCCCGCGCCGTCGATCGCCGCCGCCTCGATCAGCGAGCGCGGGATCGCCTGCAGCCCCGCGTAGAAGAACAGGAAGTTGTAGCTCACCTGCTTCCATACCGACGCCAGCACGACGAGAAACATCGCCTGACCGCCGTTCAGCGCATGGTTCCACACGATGCCGCCCTTCGCGAGCGCATACGTGATCAGGCCGATGCTCGGGTTGAACAGGAACGCCCACAGCACGGCCGCGATCGTCGGCGCGACCGCGTACGGCCAGATCAGCAGCGTGCGGTACGCGCGCGCGCCGCGGATCACGCGGTCGGCGCATGCGGCGAGCAGCAGCGACACGACGAGCCCGCTCACCGTGACGAGCGAACTGAACACGAGCGTCGTGCGGAACGAATCGAGATACAGCGGATCGGCGAACAGGTGCGCGAAGTTCGCGAAGCCGACGAACTCGCTCGACGTGCCGAACGCGTCCTGCATCTGCGTGGACTGCCACAGCGCGACGCCGGCCGGCCACAGGAAGAACACGGCGGTGATCGCGAGCTGCGGCGCGATCAGCAGGTACGGCACCGGGCTCGTACCGAAACGGGAACGGGATTGCATCGCGGGTGTCCGGTCAGGCGAAACGGAAGGGAAGCCGTGCCGCCGGACGGCACGCGCTGACGCGCGGCGCCGCCGGCGGCACGAACGCGATGCGTGCTCAGCCGCCCGACTTCTCGAAGCGGCGCAGCAGTTCGTCGCCGCGCGAGGCGGCCGAATCGAGCGCGTCCTTCGGTGACTTCTTCTGCGCCCAGACCTGTTCGAACTCCTCGTCGACGATCGTGCGGATCTGCGGCATGTTGCCCAGCCGCAGCCCCTTCGTGTACGGCAGCGGCGGCTTGTTCAACATCTGCTTGATCGCGGTTTCGGCGCTCGGGTTCTTCGCGTAGAAGCCCTGCTGGCGCGTCAGGTCGTACGCGGCGGTCGTGACCGGCAGGTAGCCCGTATCCTGGTGCCACTTCGCGGCGACGGCAGGCGTGGCCAGGTACGCGAGGAATTTCGCGACGCCCTTGTAGGTCGCCGGATCCTTGCCGGCCAGCACCCACAGGCTCGCGCCGCCGATGATCGCGTTCTGCGGCGCGCCCTTCACGTCCGCATCGTACGGCAGCATCCCCGTGCCGTAGCTGAACTTCGCGAATTTCTGCACGTTCGCGAGCGCCCCCGACGACGTCGTCAGGATCCCGCAGTCGCCGCTGTAGAACTTCGCCGACGCTTCATCCTTGCGGCCCGCGTACGTGAACGTGCCGTCCTTCGCCATCTGCTGCAGGAACGCGATATGCGCGATCTGCTGCGGCTTGTTGAACTCGAGCACCGCGTCCGTACCGTCGAAGCCGTTGTTGCGGCTCGCGAACGGCAGCCCGTGCCACGCGCTGTAGTTTTCGAGCTGGATCCAGCCCTGCCAGCCGGTCGTGAAGCCGCAGGCCATCCCCGACTTGCGCAGCTTCTCGGCATCCGCCTTCACGTCGGCCCACGTCTTCGGCGGCTGGTTCGGATCGAGGCCCGCCTTCTTGAACGCGTCCTTGTTGTAGTACAGCACCGGCGTCGAGCTGTTGAACGGCATCGAGACCAGGTGGCCCGTCTTCGCGTCGCTGTAGTAGCTCGCGACGGTCGGCACGAATGCCTTTTCGTCGAGCGTCACGCCGGCCTGCTTGAACACGTCGTAGACGGGCACGACCGCCTTCTTCGCCTGCATCATCGTCGCCGTGCCGACTTCATACACCTGCAGGATCGCCGGCGCGTTGCCGCTGCGATAGGCCGCAATGCCGGCCGCGAGCGCCTGGTCGTAGGTGCCCTTGAAGACCGGCACGATCTTGTAGTCGCTTTGCGACGCGTTGAACTGGTCGGCGATCGCATTGACCCGCTCGCCGAGCGCGGCCTCCATCGCATGCCAGAACTGGATTTCCGTCGCGGCGAGCGCGACGTGCTGCGCCCCGAACATCAACGCGCCGCCGAGCGCGATCGACCGAACCAGTGTCCCCGCAGGCTTCTTCTTCATCGACCTCTCCTATGAAAACGTTACCAACAGCGTGTGCAACATTCCCGTCGCCATTGAACCGGCGAAGTCTAGTGATCGTTTGTGACAGTCAGTTGTCGTTGACGACGAACAGGCGCTGGTATTCCTTCAGCGCGAAGCGGTCGGTCATACCGGCGATGTAATGCGCGACGAGACGCGGCTGCTGCGCCGCGTCGTCGGACTGGTACGGCGGCGGCAGCAGGCGCGGATCGTCGATGAACGCATCGAACAACCCCGTGACGACGCGTTGCGCCTTGCTCGCCATGCGCATCACCTTGTAGTGGCGATACAGGTTCTTGAAGAGGAAGCGCTTGAGGGCGGCCGCCTGCGCGGCGACCTCGGGGCTGTGCGACACGAGCGGCGGTGCGTCGCGCACGTCGTCGAGCGACGCAGGCGCGACGCGCACGAGATTGCGCGTCGTCTCGTCGATCAGATCGACGATCAGCGTGTTGATGATGCGGCGCACCGTCTCGTGCACGAGACGGCGGCCTTCGAGATGCGGGAATTCGGCGAGCGCCGCTTCGTAGTGACGCTGCCACAGCTCGACTTCCGCGAGCTGCTCGATCGTGATCAGCCCGGAGCGCAGGCCGTCGTCGACGTCGTGGTTGTTGTACGCGATTTCATCGGCGATGTTCGCGAGCTGCGCTTCGAGCGACGGCTGGCGGCCTTGCAGGAAGCGCTCGCCGAGCGCGCCGAGCTTGCGCGCATTCTCGCGCGAACAGTGCTTCAGAATGCCTTCGCGCGTCTCGAAGCACAGGTTCAATCCGTTGAACGCGCCGTAGTGCTCCTCGAGCTCGTCGACCACGGCGAGGCTTTGCAGGTTGTGCTCGAAGCCGCCGTGCTCGCGCATGCACGCATTCAGCGCGTCCTGCCCGGCATGACCGAACGGCGTATGGCCGAGATCGTGCGCGAGCGAGATCGCTTCGACGAGATCCTCGTTCAGGCGCAGGTTGCGCGCGACCGAGCGCGCGATTTGCGCGACTTCGAGGCTGTGCGTGAGGCGTGTGCGGAACAGGTCGCCTTCGTGATTGACGAAGACCTGCGTCTTGTATTCGAGCCGGCGAAACGCGGTCGAATGGACGATGCGGTCGCGATCGCGCTGGAATTCGGTGCGCGCCGCCGGCGGGGTTTCCGGATGGCGGCGGCCACGCGACTGCGACGCGTGTGCGGCATACGGAGCGAGATGGGCTTCCAGCGCCGCCAGCGTCGGCGGCTCGGCCACCGGCGCGGCGCAGGCGCGGCCGGCTTCGGGCAGTGTGCGGCTGGATGTCTCGCTCACGTCTCCTCCATGTCAAGGCGCCGGCACATCCGGGCCACCGTTAGTGGGTCGTCTGCGCCAGTGTAGCGAATACCGCTTCGTCCGGCGCCTGCGTGATCAGCGTATCGCCGAATCGCTTCAGCAGGATGAACTTGATCGCGCCGGACTCGGCCTTCTTGTCGACGCGCATCAGGTCCATGTAGCGCGCGTCGCCGAGCGCAGGCCCGCGGGTCGGCAGATGCGCGGCCGCGATCACCGCATCGAGGCGCTGCCGCGACGCTTCGTCGAAGAGACCGAGCCGCACCGACAGGTCGCCCGCCATCACCATCCCGCAGCCGACCGCCTCGCCGTGCAGCCATTCGCCGTAGCCGAGCCCGGCCTCGATCGCATGGCCGAACGTGTGGCCGAAATTCAGAATCGCGCGCAGGCCGCCTTCGCGCTCGTCGGCCGCGACGACGCTCGCCTTGATCTCGCACGAACGCTTCACCGCATGCGCGAGCGCAGCCGGCTCGCGACGGTTCAGCGCACCGACGTTCGCCTCGATCCAGTCGAAGAACCCGGCATCGGCGATTGCGCCCGTCTTGATGACTTCGGCGACGCCCGCCGCCAGTTCGCGATCGGGCAGCGTCGTCAGCGCGCCGATGTCCGCGATCACGGCCTGCGGCTGGTAGAACGCGCCGATCATGTTCTTGCCAAGCGGGTGATTGATGCCCGTCTTGCCGCCGACCGACGAATCGACCTGCGACAGCAGCGTCGTCGGCACCTGGATGAACGGCACGCCACGCATGTAGCACGCGGCGGCAAAACCCGTCATGTCGCCGACCACGCCGCCGCCGAGCGCGACGAGCGTCGTCTTGCGATCCGCGTGCTCCGTGAGCAGGCCGTCGAAGATCAGGTTCAGCGTTTCCCAGTTCTTGTACGCCTCGCCGTCCGGCAGCACGACCGTCGACACGCGCTTGCCGAGTGGCGCGAGCGCCGCGCGCAGCGCGTCGCCGTAGAGCGGATCGACCGTCGTGTTCGTGACGATCGTGACGGACGAACCCTTGACGTGGGGAGCGAACAGCTCGGTGCGGCCGATCAGGCCGGCGCCAATATGAATCGGATAGGCGCGGTCGCCCAGATCGACGTTGACAGTAATCATGCTTGTAGCGGCTTGGCGACGACGCCGGCCAGTTCGAGTTGCATCAGCACCATGTTGACGAGACCGTTGACCGACGGACGGCCGGTCTCGATGACGAAATCCGCGCATTCGCGGTACAGCGGGTCGCGCACTTCGTACAGCGCTTCGAGACGCCCCTTCGGATCTTCCGTCTGCAACAGCGGGCGGTTCTTGTCCTTGCGCGTGCGCAGCCACAGATCGTGCGGATTGGCGCGCAGGTAGACGACGATGCCGTTGGTTTTCAGGCTGTCGCGATTTTCCGGGCGCAGCACCGCACCGCCGCCCGTCGCGAGCACGATGTTCTCGCGCTGCGCGAGATCGGCGATGACCTGCGTTTCGCGATCGCGAAACCCGGCCTCGCCCTCCAGTTCGAAGATCACCGGAATGCGCGCGCCCGTACGGGCCTCGATTTCGTGGTCGGAGTCGAAGAACGTCCTGTCGAGACGACGCGCGACCGCACGGCCCACGGTGGTCTTACCCGCTCCCATAAGGCCGACGAAAAATACGTTTGCATGTGGGTCCCGCGCTTGCAACGGCTTCCTCTGCTTCAATCTTGCTGGTGTGTGGCGCAGCTTACTGGCAAAGCGGCTGCCTTGTCGAGCCTGCGCCGCCGGCTTCCGGCCCTGTTTTCTCGGCGTCCACGTCGCCCGTGTCGGATGCGCCGCAACGCGCCTCGACGACGGTCGGCGTGATGAAGACGACCAGTTCGTTGCGTTGATCGCGCTGCGCGCGGTGCCGGAAAAGCGCGCCCAGAAACGGTATTCTGCCCAAGAGCGGCACGCGCGTCACATCGTTCCGGTTCAGTTGTTCATAGATGCCGCCGATCGCGACCGTCCCGCCATTCTCGACCTCGACACGCGTCTGCACGTGCTTCGTATGGATGGCAGGGCCGGCCGCGGTCGGCTCGCCGACGCTGTCCTTGGTCACGTCGAGATCGAGCACCACGCGCCCGTCCGGCGTGATCTGCGGCTCGACCTCCAGCTTGAGCGTCGCGCGACGGAACTGCACGCCGCTCATGCCATTGCCGACCTTCGCCTGGTACGGCAGTTCGGAACCCTGTTCGACGATGGCCTTGACGCGGTCCGCCGTCACTACCCGCGGACGCGAAACGATCTGGCCCCGACCCTGTGCCTCGAGCGCACTCAGCTCGATGTCGAGTACGCGGCTGAGCGGCGCGGCAAACAGCGTGAAGCCGGCAGTCGCCGTGTCGAAACCGCCGAGCGGCCGCGCGGCGAGATCCAGCGCGTTGCGCGCATCCGCCGTGAATGACGCGCCCTCGGCCGACGACGGCCGTCCCTGCGCACGCAGCGCGACGCGCGCGCCAAGGTTGCGCGAGAAACCCTGCTCGCCCTCGACGATGCGGGCCTCGATGCGGACCTGCCGCGACGGCCGGTCGATCGCGTCGATCAGGGCCGCGATCTGAGCGAGGCGCGGCGCGAGATCGGTCACGAACAGCAGGTTCGTGCGCGGATCGGCCGCCGCGGCGCCACGCTTCGACAGCAGACGCTGGCCGGTCGCGCCGGCCAGCAGCCGTTGCACGTCCTGCGCGCGCGGATAGTGCAGCGCGAACGTACGGCTCGCGAGCGGCTCCAGATCGGCGGCCCGCGCATGCATTTCGAAGCGCTCGCGTTCGCGCGCAGCCAGTTCGGCTGCCGGCGTGACCCAGATCACGTTGCCGCGCCGGGACATCGCGAGCCCGTGCGTGTCGAGCAGCGTGTCGAACGCTTCGCGCCAGCGGACATTGTTCAGACGTAACGTCACCGTGCCGCGCACCTGCTCGCCGACGACGATATTGAGCCCCGTGAACCGCGCGATCGCGTCGAACGCAGCCGCGAGCCCGGCGCCCTGCAGATTCAGCGAGATCCGCCGCGCGTCGTCGGCATCGCCGGGTTGCCACGCCGCGGCGTCGCTCATTCGGGCCGGCGGCGCCAGCGGGATCGGCGGCCCCTCGAGCGTGGAAAGCGGTGGGGCGGTTTCCGTCTGCAGCGCCGCACGCGCGGCCTGATCGAACGGCGAGGGGCCGGCGTCCTCCGCTACCGCGCCGTCCACGCCGTCAGCCACGCGCAACGGCTGCGACAAGCCCGGCACCGACACCTCCGTCGACCCGGCCGGCCAGACCGCCGGCAGCGGCGGCAGCGGCGGCAGCGGCGGCAGCGGCGGCAGCGGCGGTAACGGCGGTAACGGCGGTAACGACGCGCCGGCGTTAGCCGCCGTCACGCCGGCCCAGACGACAAACACCCAACAGCCGTGTTTCGTCATGGCCGGCCTCCGTCGTCCAGGACGAGCCGCTGCGATCCGTCTGCCGTTGCAAGCGTCACGGCAGCGCGATCGACACGCACCACGCGCGCAGCCCCCAGCACCTCGCCAGGCGCGACGGCCGTGAACACGCCGTCGCCGTCGTCGAACAACGCGAGACCGGTACGCGCATCGCGAATCGTGCCGGCAAGGCGGGCTGCGCGCCCCGCCGCTTCGGTCGGGCCAGCCTCGCCGAACGGATCGGCGTCGGACGCAGCGGCGCGAACCGGCGTGTCGGCCGCCGCGGCGGTTGCTGCCGGCAGCGCCGGAAACACGTCGACGGACATATCCACGCGCGCCGCCGACATGCCACGCTCGATACGCAGCGCCGACGGTACGGCCAACACCGGGAAGCGCGCCAGCCCGCCGACCATATGCACCAGCGCGCGAAAACCGCCATCCGCGACGATGCGCACGGTGCGCCGGCCGTCCGGTGCCGCGCCATCGGCGCGCTGCGGTTCGATCGACACGCCCTGCAGCCCGCTCGATGCAGCGAGGTCGGCCAGCTCCAGCATCAACTCGGCCCATTCCGGCACATGCGGCAAGCGATCGTCGCGCGTCGACGCACGATGCCCGTCGCGCCGCTGTCCGGCGGAAGCGAGCACGCGTTGCGCGTCGGCCGCACGCGCCTGCGCTGCGGCGAGCAACGCGCGACTATGTGCCAGGCCGCTCCAGTCGGCCGTATTCGCCAGATGAATGCCGCCTGCCAACACGGCGCCGAATGCCAGCACGCAACCCGCGGCATGCATGGCCGCCGGCGACACGTGCGGCATGCGGCCCGGCCCGGCGCCTGAGCGCAGCGCCGGCCAACGCACGAGCGCCGTCATGCGCCACCTCCCGGCACCGTCCGCGACGACATCGCGTCGTGCCAGCGCAACTGCACCGAGAACTGGAACGGCATCCCGGCCGCGGCAGCCGGCGCATCCGACGCAGGCTTCAACGTCTCTATATCGATCCACCAGTCGCGCTGCTCGCGCGCCATCGCGGCGAGCCACCGCGCAGCCGCCCGGTAACTCGCGGCGCGCGCGTCGAGCACGGCGCCGGTCGTCGTCATGCGCAGTGCGTCGAGCCGGATATGATCGGCGCGCACCTGCTTCAGGGTCACCAGCAACCCTGTCACGCGCCGGTAAGGCGCGGCCAGCGCAGCCGCCTGCGCTTCGCGCTGCGCGATGGCGGCGGCGGCGTGGGCGGCGTGCGTCGCAACAGCCACTTGTGGCTGGAACTGCCGCAACCGTGCCTCCACGCCGGCGCGCTCGGCGTCCACCCGCCATCGCGATAACACAGCAGCGCCCGTCCACACGCCGGCGCCGAGCACGCCGAGCAGGATCGCCACACCGCACTGCGCGGCCCGACGACGCCGCAACGCCTGCGCCAATCGTTCGCGGTACGGCAGCAGGTTGAAGTCGCCGAATACCGCCCGTACCGCCTGCTCGGCCGCCACCGCCCCGCCTCCGTTTGCCGCCACGTGATCGGCCATCATTCCGACACCCCGCGCAACGCCAGCCCGAATGCAACGGCAAACGCCGGGCCGCCCGGCATGCCGGCGCGCGCGCACGGCTGGCCGTCCCAGCCCGTGCAGTCGAACGGGACCACTGCCGTGCCGAGCACATCGCCAATCCCGGCGACGGACGTATCGAAGCGGGCGATACATCGCTCGTCCCCGGCGACGAATACGCACCGCACGGCCCCGAGCACGCGACGGCGCAATGCATCGGGAAGTGCCTCCGGCAACGTGCCGGACAGTGTGAGCGCCGGGGTGATCGACGGGCCATCGATTCGCCAGCCGCGCACGCCCGCGTCGCAGAACCAGAGCGCGGCGTAGGCGCCCTGGGCGTCGAGTTCGAACTGCGCGGCATAGCGCAGCGCGCGCAGCACGGCGGCCGACTCGCCGTCGATCACCGTCAGGTCGATACCGGCCTGGGCGGCCACGTCGATCCGCCGCTCGAGCAGCGCCAGCGGCGCCACCGCCACCGCGATCTCGCCGGACCGCGCGCCGCCGTAGTGCCGCCAATCGAACGCGAGACTGTCCGGCGCCAGCCCCGAGATGCGCTCGGCCGCCTGCCGCGCGGCGTCCGGGATATCGCCGCGCCCGGCCAGATCGAGCGTCGCGGTACGCATCTCTTCGTCGTGCAGCGCCATCACGCCGCGCGCGTCGCACCGCACATCGGACGCCGACAGCCGCGCCACGGCCGCCGCCAGCGACCGCGCGACCGCCGCCCATCGCGCGTCTTCCGGCCCGTCCGCCAATCCGACCGGTTCCCGCTCGAGCCCCTCGACGCGCACATCCGCGTCCCGGCCGCGCCGACTCAGCACGGCCACCCTTACTTCGTGCGCACCGACGTCGATTCCCGTCGACCGGTGCCTGCCCTGTGCAAACCGCGCCACCCATCGTCCTGCCATCCCAGCCTCCCGAGATCGTCGCGGCCCACGCCGCGTTTCCGAGACCTGATTCTGCAAAGCGACGCGTGCGGCCGACAGTCGGCCAAATGGCCAGCATCCGCTCACGGGGGCCATGCAGGACTATGCTGACGACACGCCGACCTGCGGCTTTCCGACGGGCGGCCCCCGCGTCAGGACCGGTCTTACCGGGCAGCTATAATCGCGGGACTGTTTTCCGGTATGCCTATGCAATCCACGACTCCTACGTCCCCGCCTCCCGCCCCGGAGCCGAAGAAGCGACCCTGGTGGCAAAAAGTCCTGCTCGGCTTCGCCGCGATGTGCGTGGCCCTCGTCGTGGCCGGCGGCCTCGTGCTCGGCTACGCGCTCGTCGTGGCGTGGCCGAACATGCCGTCGCTCGACGCGCTGACCGACTATCGGCCGAAGGTGCCGCTGCGCATCTATACGTCGGATCACGTGCTGATCGGCGAATTCGGCGAGGAGCGTCGCGACGTCGTCCATTTCAAGGACGTGCCCGACTCGCTGAAGAAGGCGATTCTCGCGATCGAGGACGCGCGCTTCTACGATCACGGCGGCGTCGATCTCACCGGCATCGTCCGCGCCGGCTTCGTCGCGCTGACGAACGGCCACGCGTCGCAGGGCGCGAGCACGATCACGATGCAGGTCGCGCGCAACTTCTTCCTGTCGAGCGAGAAGACCTACACGCGCAAGATCTACGAGATGCTGCTCGCGTACCGGATCGAGCGCGCACTGACGAAGGATCAGATTCTCGAGGTCTACATGAATCAGATCTATCTCGGCCAGCGCGCGTACGGCTTCGCGAGCGCCGCGCGGGTCTATTTCGGCAAGGACCTGAAGGACATCACGCTCGCGGAAGCCGCGATGCTCGCGGGGCTGCCGAAGGCGCCGTCCGCGTACAACCCGGTCGTGAACCCGAAGCGCGCGAAGGTGCGCCAGGAATACATCCTGCAGCGGATGCTCGAGCTGAACTTCATCACGCGCGAACAGTACGACGAAGCCGCCGCGCAGCCGCTCGTCGTCAAGGGGCCGGGCCGCGATTTCAGCGTGCACGCCGAATACGTCGCCGAAATGGTCAGACAGATGATGTACGCGCAGTATCGCGAGGAAACCTACACGCGCGGCTTCAACGTCGTCACGACGATCGATTCCGCGGACCAGCAGGTCGCGTACACCGCGCTGCGCAAGGGCATCATGGATTACGAGCGCCGCCACGGCTATCGCGGGCCGGAGGGCTTCATCGAGCTGCCGGCCGGCGCCGACGATCGCGAACAGGCGATCGACGACGCGCTGCTCGAGCACCCCGACAACGGCGAGCTGATCGCCGCGGTCGTGACGGCCGCGAGCCCGCGCCAGATCACGGTTGCGTTCATCGACGGCAGCACTGCGACGATCGAGGGCGACAACCTGCGCTTCGCGTCGGGCGCGCTGTCCGCCAACGCGCAGCCGAACCGCCGCATCCGCCCCGGCGCGATCGTCCGCGTCGTGAAGAACGACGCCGGCAAATGGTCGATCACGCAGTTGCCGCAGGTCGAAGGCGCGTTCCTGTCGATCGTCCCGCAGGATGGGGCGATCCGCTCGCTCGTCGGCGGCTTCGACTACAACAAGAACAAGTTCAACCACGTCACGCAGGCGTGGCGGCAGCCGGGTTCGTCGTTCAAGCCGTTCATCTATTCGGCGTCGCTCGACAAGGGCCTCGGGCCGGCCACCGTGATCAACGACGGCCCGCTGTATTTCAGCGCCGCGGAAACCGGCGGCCAGCCGTGGGAGCCGAAGAACTACGGCGGCGGCTTCGAGGGCCCGATGTCGATGCGCACCGCGCTGCAGCGCTCGCGCAACCTCGTGTCGATCCGGATCCTGAACCACATCGGCACGAAATACGCGCAGCAATACATCACCCGTTTCGGCTTCGACGCCGAGCGCCATCCCGCCTACCTGCCGATGGCACTCGGTGCCGGTCAGGTCACGCCGCTACAGATGGCGGGCGCGTATTCGGTCTTCGCGAACGGCGGCTACCGCGTCAATCCGTACCTGATCGCCGAAGTCACCGATCCGAACGGCGCGATCGTCGCGCGCGCGCAGCCGCTCATCGCCGAGCAGAACGCGCCGCGCGCGATCGACGCGCGCAACGCCTACGTCATGAACAGCCTGCTGCAGAGCGTCGCGCAGCGCGGCACGGGCGCGCGGACCAACGTGCTGAAGCGCACCGACCTCGCGGGCAAGACCGGTACGACGAACGATTCGCACGACGCGTGGTTCGCCGGCTACCAGCACACGCTCGCCGCGATCGCATGGATCGGCTACGACAATCCGCGCAGCCTCGGCGATCGCGAAACCGGCGGCGGCCTGTCGCTGCCGGTCTGGATCGACTACATGGGTGCGGCGCTGAAGGGCGTGCCCGAGTTCAAGCCGACGGCGCCTGACGGCGTCGAATCGCTCGGCGGCGAACTGTACTTCACCGAGTTCACGCCGGGTCACGGCTTCGTGTCGACGGTCGGCGTGCCGCAGGCGCCGGCCGCGCAGAACGTCGACGAGGCGGTGCCGCACGTCGACGAACAGGAAAAGCAGGACATCATGAACCTGTTCCGCGGCCACTGACCGGCGGCCCGGACATGAAAAAAGCGCCCCGCGGGGCGCTTTTTCTTCGGGCACGACGTTGGGAGCCCAGTGCCCCGGCCGTCACGCGCTGAACGTGATCGGCAGGCCGGCCTGCTGGGTCGCGTACTCGGTGAGCGCCGCGAAGAATTCGGTGCCCGTGCGCGTATCGCGCCATGCGCCGTCGATGAAACGGTAGTGGAATCCGCCCGCCTTCGCGGCAATCCACACCTCCTTCATCGGCGGCTGCAGGTTGACGATGATCTTCGAGCCGTTCTCGAACGTCAGCGTCAGCACACTGCCGTTGCGCTCCAGATCGATGTCGTGATCGCCGTCGTTCGCGACGTCCACGGTACGCTCGACGGCCGCCAGCACGGCCTCTGCACGGGCCAGGTATTCAGTATCGGACATGCTAAACTCTATCGGTTAAATTGTTCAGGGACGATCATGCGAGTCGTTTTCCGGATGAGCGCGATTGTAGCGGCTTTGGCGATTCTTGCCGGCTGCGGTCAAAGCGGCGCGCTCTATCTGCCCACCGTGCCTCCGATGCCCAAGCCGATCCAGCAACAGGACACGCCGCCGTCGGACGTGAAACCGACCGACGAAAACGCGTCGTCCGACGAGATGCCCGACACATCCGGCTCGCCGCTCACGCTGTCGCCCGAGTTGTCGAGCAGCGCATCGACGCTGCCCGCCCCGGCATCGGGCCCGGCCGCCACGAAGTAACGCCGCGCTGCCGCCCGCGCGGCGCTCGAAACGAGGCGATGACCATTCGGTCATCGCCTTTCGTTTTTTCCGGGCCGCCCCGTCATGCGCGCACGCGCCGCCATCCCCACGCAACCAGTCGCCAGCCGAGCAGCGCGGCGACGATCGCCGCGTAGAGCTTCGGCTGCGCGAGATCGTGCTTGCCGGCCCGCATCCACCAGAAGTGCAGCACGCCGAACAGCGCGATCGCGTAGATCGCGCTGTGCAGCGTCGCCCAGTGGCGACCGAGCCGGCGCACCATCGCGCGCGGCGACGTCGCGGCGAGCGGAATCAGCAGCACGAACGCCGCGAAGCCGACCGTGATGAACGGACGCTTGCCGACGTCCTTCAGGATCGCGACGACGTCGAACCACTTGTCGAACCACAGGTAGGTCGTGAAATGCAGCGTCGCGTAAAAGAACGCGAACAGCCCGATCATCCGGCGAAAGCGCAGCAGCGGCGCGAAACCCGTCATGCGCCTCACCGGCGTGACGGCAAGCGTGATGCACAACAGGACGAGCGTCCACAAGCCCGTCGAGCGCGTGACGAATTCGATCGGGTTCGCGCCGAGCCGATCGGTCAGCCCGAACAGCACGATGCGCGCGAGCGGATAGAGGCCGGCCGCGAACACCAGCACCTTGGCCGGTGCGAGCCAGCGCGGCGCGGCGGGACGGATCGCACCGGCCCGCGCCGTGCGCGCGAGCGGCCCATCGCCCGCGGCGCGGGCGGACGTGAGCGTCGAAGGAGGCATGTCGTTTCTCACGGTCGCACTCAGAAATTCTTCTTCAGGTCCATGCCCTGATACATCGATGCGACCAGATCGCCGTAGCCGTTGAACATCAGCGTCTTGCGCTTCGGCGTGAAGAAGCCGTCCTCGCCGATGCGCCGCTCGGTCGCCTGGCTCCAGCGCGGATGATCGACATTCGGGTTCACGTTCGAATAAAAGCCGTATTCGTTCGCCGCGTACGTGTTCCAGCTCGTCTTCGGCTGCTTGTCGACGAAGCGGATCTTCACGAGCGACTTCGCGCTCTTGAAGCCGTACTTCCACGGCACGACGATCCGCACCGGTGCGCCGTTCTGGTTCGGCAGCACCTGCCCGTAGACGCCCATCGTCAGCAGCGTCAGCGGATTCATCGCCTCGTCCATGCGCAGCCCTTCCGAATACGGCCAGTCGAGCACGGGCGTCGACAGGCCCGGCATCTGCGACGGATCGGCCAGCGTGACGAACTGCACGTATTTCGCGTTGCCGGTCGGCTGCACGCGCTTGATCAGCTCGGACAGCGGCACGCCGATCCACGGAATCACCATCGACCAGCCCTCGACGCAGCGCAGCCGGTACACGCGCTCCTCGAGCGGCGCGAGCTTCAGCAACTCGTCGAGATCGAACACCTTCGGGTGCTGCACCTCGCCTTCGACACTCACGCGCCACGGGCGCGGCCGCAGCGTGCCGGCGTTCTGCGCCGGATCGCTCTTGTCGGTGCCGAATTCGTAGAAGTTGTTGTAGGACGTGATGTCCTTGAACGGCGTCACCTTGTCGATGGCGACGAATGTCGGGTTCGTTTTTGCCGCGAGCTTCGCCGCCCGCGGATCGGGCGACGCATACGCGGCGAGCGCCGCGCCGCTGGCGCCGAACAGGCCGCCTGCGGCCGCGAGGCCGGCTGCCTGCAGCACGCGCCGCCGGTTCTCGAACACCGCGCGCGGGGTGATCTCGCTCGGCGCGATATCCGCGCCGGTCAGTACGTTACGCAAAGGGCGTTTGATCCACATCGTGCAGCTCCTCCCGCATGCGCGGCGCGCATGCTTCATGAGCGTTCGACCCGGCCCGTCACGCGCCGTTCGACGCCCGGTTCGCCCGCCCGTTACAAAAGAAAACCGCCGGGCACGCAGTGCACCGGCGGTCATATGGTCGGACGAGCGGCGGAAACCTTACAGCTTGCCGTAGCTGTGCAGCCCGGACAGGAACATGTTGACGCCGAGGAACGCGAACGTCGTGACCAGCAGGCCGGTAAGTGCCCACCACGCGGCCACCGCACCGCGCAGGCCCTTCATCAGCCGCATGTGCAGCCACGCCGCGTAGTTCAGCCACACGATCAGCGCCCAGGTTTCCTTCGGATCCCAGCTCCAGTAGCCGCCCCACGCCTCGGCCGCCCACAGCGCACCGAGGATCGTCGCGATCGTGAAGAACGCGAAACCGACCGCGATCGACTTGTACATCACGTCGTCGAGCACTTCCAGCGTCGGCAGGCGATCGGCGAGGACCCCGCGCTCCTTCATCAGGTACGCGACCGACACCATCGCCGACAGCGCGAAGCTGCCGTAGCCGATGAAGTTCGCCGGCACGTGGATCTTCATCCACCAGCTTTGCAGTGCCGGTACGAGCGGCTGGATCTGCTGCGCATCGCGCGCGACCGAGTACCACATCAGGAAGCCGACCGCCGCACTGATGACCAGCAGCACGAACGCGCCGAGCGAACGCGTGCCGTAGTGGCCTTCGTAATACAGATAAAGCAGCGCGGTGATCAGGCTGAACAGCACGAACACTTCATAGAGGTTCGACACGGGGATGTGCCCGACATCCGCACCGATCAGGTAGGACTCGTACCAGCGCACCATCAACCCCGTGAAGCCCATCAGCACGGCAACCCACGTGAGCTTCTGGCCGATCGCGGCGCCCGTTTCGGAGCGGGCGAGCAGGCCGATCCAGTAGAAGATCGTCGCGAGCACGAACAGCGCGCTCATCCACAGGATCGCCGACTGGCTCGACAGGAAATACTTGAGGAAGAACGCCGAATCGGCGCGGGCGAGATCGCCCTGGTAGATCTGGATCGACAGCAGCGACAGCACGGCGATCGACGCCATCATCAGCCGCGCGGGCTTCCAGCGCCAGCCGAGCGCGACGAGCGCCGGCACGGTGCCGATCATCACCGCCTTGTCGTAGTAATCCATGTGCGCGTTGTAGTGCACGAGCGCATAGCCCGCGCCCGCCACCAGCACCAGTGCGAACAGCCAGTCGAACAGCGACAGGCGCGCGAGGAACGGACGGTCGTCGAACAGCGGCGACGATGCCGGCGCCGCAGCCGACGCCGTACGGGAAGAGGAAACTTGCGTGAGATCCATGATGTTACCGGGTGGAATTCTCGGAATCGGAACCGCCGCCGGCAGGCGGGCGGGCCGTCGAAGCCGCACCGGCAGGCGCGGCGTCGCGAGGTGCGGCGCGCAAGGCGGCGCCGGCCGCGTCGCGCGTCTGCACGAATTCTTTCTCGAAATCGAAGGTCTTGCGGGCCGTGGACATTGCCATCACCACATCGACGCCCGAACCGGCGTCCTTCAGCCAGAACCAGAGTCGCCGCTCGCGCACGTAGAACATCGAGAAGATGCCGGCGACCAGCAACAGGCTGCCAAGATACACCAGATTCTTGCCGGGTGCGCGCGTCAGCTGAAATACCGAAGCTTGCACCTGCTTGAACGAGTCAAGCTGCAAATAGACCGGCGATCCATACAAGAAGCTGTCGGATAGCGCATTGATCGCGTTCTGCACGAAGCGGATCGTGTCGGTGCCCTGCTGCGCCGCCGGCTCGCCGGCACGCTCGCGGGCGATCTGCCAGACCTCCCACATCGAGCCCTCGAGCATCCGCAGCAGCAGGCTCGCAGCCTTCTCCTGCTCGCCCTTCGGCACCGAGCGGTCGATGAAGGTCGCCACTGCCTGGAAGCCGCCGACCGGCTGGCCGTCCGCTCCGCGACCGATGCTGTCGTCGCTTGCCGCAAAAAGGGTCAGCACCTTCGATGCACTGTCCTGCAGACGGCCGCGCAGCGACGCGTCGCCCGGCAGCGAGCGCTGCGCGAAGCGTGCGGCGGCTTCCGTGCGCACGGCCGGATCCTCGAGCGCGGCGCGCAGGCGCATCCATTCGCCGATCGAATCCTGGCTGTCGGCCGGAATCCGCATATAGCGGAACGGGTCGTTCGGGCTCGCGCGCACGCCGGCGAGGAACACGCGCTCGCCGTTCATGTCGACGGGCAGCATGTAGTTGTTGAATTCGCGCGCCTGGCCGTCCTTGCCGCGGATCTTGTACTGCACCGACGGGCCGATGTTGTGGATCTGCGTCGGCTTCGACGTCTTCGCGCCCGAGCCGAGCCGCTCGTCGAACACTTCCTTCAGCGAGCTCGTCGTCGCGACGCCGCGCACGTCGGGCTTGCCGGTCGCGTCGGCCATGTTCTCGACGTTGATCGCGCGGAAATCGGAGAACTCGATCGTGTCGCCGTCGGCCCCCGGAACCTGCAGCGGCACCGAGCTGCCGATCGTACCCTTCACGGGGACGGTCGCCGCGTGGCTGCCCGTCATCGGATAGGCCGTCATCTGCATCTGCGAGCCGCCGTCCTGGAAGCTCGACTGGTAGATCGACACGCCCTTGTACGTGAACGGCTTGTTGACCTCGACCCGCGCCGGGATCTTCCGGCCGGTCTCGCGATCGATCACGACGATGTCGCTCGCGAACAGCTTCGGCATGCCCGTCGTGTAGTAATCGACGATGAACTTGTCGAGCTGGATCGAGAACGGCAGATCCTGAATCAGCGAGCCGCTCGGCTGGTTCAGGATCGCGGTCGACACGAACTGGCCCTCCGGCACCCATGCATAGCCGCGGAACGTCGGGTTCGACGCGGACAGGCGATGGTCGGGCGAGATCTCGCTGATCGTCGCGCTCGTGTTGACCGGGCTCTTGCCGAACATCCACATCTGGAATTTGATCGGCAGGTTGCTGTCGAGCAGGCCGCCGATACAGATCACGACGATCGCAAGGTGCGCGGAGATATAGCCCCACTTGGTCATCGCACCGCGCTTCGCGGAGATCAGCGTCGCGCCGTCGGTTTCACGCACGACGTGCTTGTAGCCGGCCTTCGTGACGAACGCGGCGAGCGTGGTCGCGACGCTCGCGCGCGTGCCGGACGCCGTGTACTCGGCCTTGTGGTGGAATGCGCGCAGGCTGCCCTCGCGGACCTTGTCCTTCCAGCTCTTCGCATCGGCGAGCATCTTCGGCGCGTTGCGGATCACGCACAGCGAGATCGACGCGACGAGGAAGATCAGGATCAGCATGAACCACCACGCGCTGTACACGTTGTACAGGCCGAGCGAGCGGAAGATGTCCGCCCAGAACGGCCCGAACTGGTTCACGTAGTTCGGATACGGATCGTCCTGGGTCAGGACCGTGCCGATGATGCTCGCAATCGACAGCACCACCAGCAGCGCGATCGCGAAGCGCATCGAGCTCAGCAGCTCGACCGCGCGTTTCGATGCACCCTGGCTCGACTTCGACTGCAACCCCGACGTGGTAACGCTCATTCAAACTCCGACTAAGGGGAAACAGCCCCCACGCTCACTATGTTCGCTTCGGGGGCGCAGCCCCCATCGCCGGCAAGCCGCTCCATCCCGGCTCGGCCCGGCGAGTGCCGACAAAAAAGAAGGGCGAGGCAACCGCGACGGCGCGGCGCCCCACCCTTTTCTTGTTCTGACTCCGGCCGCCCTTCGGGCGCCCGGTCATTCCATTCGCGGCCGACCGCTCAACGCAGGCCCGCGATGTAATCCGCGACGGCCTTGATCTCGGTATCCGACAGCCGCGACGCGATCTGATGCATCGCCTCGTTGTTGTTGCGCGCACCGGCACCCTGCTGGAACGCGGTCAACTGCGCGACCGTGTAATCGGCCCATTGCCCCGACAGACGCGGGTACTGGACCGGGATTCCCTGCCCCGTCGGGCCGTGGCAGCTCGCGCAGGCGGGTACGCCCTTTTCCGCGATGCCGCCTCGATAGATCTTCTGGCCGACCGGCACGGTCGCCGCATCGCGTGCGGTACCGAGCTTCGTCGTCTGCGACCCGTAGTACGCGGCGACGTTGCGCATGTCGTCCGCGCTCAACGCGCTCGCGAATCCAACCATCACCGCGTTGTTCCGCACCGGCCCCTTCGCGCCCGGCTGCGTCTTGAAGTCGTTCAACTGCTTGACCAGATATTCGGGATGCTGGCCGGCAAGCTTCGGGAAACTGCCCGACGCGCTATTGCCGTCGGCGCCGTGACACGACGCGCAAACCTGCCCGGCAATCGCCTTGCCGCGGTCGAGATCCGGCTTGGCCGCATCTGCCGCGTTTGCCTCCGCTACGAAACCTACGAACCCTGCTGCAACCTGAAGCACCATCAGAGACTTGCACAGTCGATTCATTCGCACACCCTGTTTCGTCTTGTGGGAATTTGAGGTTCTGCAAAAAACGACGGCGTCCAGTCTACCGCAGAAGCCACATAAAAGCGCGAGGCAGGCGCCCGGTGGCCTTCGGTAAAACCGCCGTATTGTACAATATCGTGTTGAAAGCTCCCGCGCCTATCGGGGCTACCCCGCCTCCACCAAGCGGCTCGCGCCGCCCGTCCTTCCGGTTCCCATGGCCTTTCTGCTCCATCAAGCCCGCTTCTACACGACCGTCAACCATCTGCGCGACCTGCCGCCGACGGTTCAGCCGGAAATCGCGTTCGCGGGCCGCTCGAATGCCGGCAAGTCGACGGCGATCAACGTGCTCTGCAACCAGAAGCGGCTGGCCTTCGCGTCGAAGACGCCCGGCCGCACGCAGCATATCAACTACTTCTCCGTCGGCCCGGCCGCCGAGCCCGTCGCGAACCTCGTCGACCTGCCCGGCTACGGCTATGCGGAAGTGCCCGGCGCCGCGAAGGCACATTGGGAAATGCTGCTGTCGTCCTATCTGGCGACGCGCTCGCAGCTTTGCGGCCTGATCCTGATGATGGATTCGCGCCGTCCGCTGACCGATCTCGATCGACGCATGATCGAGTGGTTCGCGCCGACCGGCAAGCCGATCCACACGCTGCTGACCAAGTGCGACAAATTGACGCGCCAGGAAAGCATCAACGCGTTGCGCAATACGCAGAAGGGGCTCGACGCGTATCGCGACCAGGGCGTGCAGGGCAAGCTGACGGTCCAGCTGTTCTCGGCGCTGAAGCGCACGGGGCTCGACGAGGCCCATGAACTGATCGAGAGCTGGCTGCGGCCGTCCGTCGCCGACGAAAAAAGCGAGCCTGTAGCACAATGAGCGGGCAACGCGCGGCTGGGATCGGCTGTGCGCACCTGACGGCACCTGCGGATTCGGCCGGCTCATAAAAAAACCCGCCGTCGAACGGCGGGTCAAACAGCCTAATCGAAAAACGACAGGCACCCGCTCAGGGAGGAGAAGCGGGGAGCTGCACGCAACGCGTACCGCTCGATCGCTATCATATACCAACGATCTCGAAAATGACCTAAGGGTTCCGTAAGGTCCTTCTTGCCCTGATTTCTGCCAAATCGCCATGAGCTTCCATCCGCTTCATCGTCCGCGCCGGATGCGCCGCGACGACTTCTCTCGCCGCCTGATGCGCGAAAACCGCCTGACCACCGACGATCTGATCTATCCGGTGTTCGTCGTCGAAGGCACCAACGAACGCCAGCCAGTCCCGTCGATGCCCGGCGTCGAGCGCGTGTCGGTCGATCTGCTGATGCACGTCGCCGAACAGTGCGTCGAACTCGGCGTGCCCGTGCTGTCGCTGTTCCCGGCCATCGAGCCGTCGTTGAAAACACCCGACGGCCGCGAAGCGGCCAATCCGGAAGGCCTGATCCCGCGCGCCGTGCGCGAGCTGAAGAAGCGCTTCCCCGAACTCGGCGTGCTGACCGACGTCGCGCTCGATCCGTACACGAGCCACGGCCAGGACGGCGTGCTCGACGAAAACGGCTACGTGATCAACGACGACACGATCGAGATCCTGGTCGATCAGGCGCGTGCGCAGGCAGAAGCCGGCGTCGACATCGTCGCGCCGTCGGACATGATGGACGGCCGCATCGGCGCGGTCCGCGAGATGCTGGAAAGCGACGGCCATATTCATACGCGGATCATGGCCTACTCGGCGAAGTTCGCATCGGCGTTCTACGGCCCGTTCCGCGATGCGGTCGGTTCGGCATCCAATCTGGGCAAGGGTAACAAGATGACCTACCAGATGGATCCGGCGAACAGCGACGAAGCGCTGCGCGAAGTGCGCCTCGACATCGACGAAGGCGCCGACATGGTGATGGTCAAGCCCGGCATGCCGTATCTCGACATCGTGCGCCGCGTGAAGGACGAGTTCCGCTTCCCGACCTACGTGTACCAGGTGAGCGGCGAGTACGCGATGCTGAAGGCGGCCGCGATGAACGGCTGGCTCGACCACGACAAGGTCGTGCTCGAATCGCTGCTCGCGTTCAAGCGTGCAGGCGCTGACGGCGTGCTCACGTACTTCGCGCTCGATGCCGCGCGTCTGCTGAAAGCGCAGCGCTGATCGCGCGCCGGCTGCACCAGCAAAAACGGCGGGACACCTCGGTGTTCCGCCGTTTTTCGTTGACCGTCGATCGAGACCGTCAGCCAGCCCGGAAGCTTCCGTTCGCCAGTTCGCGTCGGCCGGCCGCCGTCATGCCGTCGGAACGGCCGCCCGATCGAGGCTGCGCAGGAACGTGTCGGCCGCCTGATAGCCGACCACGCGGCCGATCTCGTTGCCGTGGCGATCGAAGAAGATGATGCCCGGCGGCCCGAACAGGTTGAAGCGCTTGAGCAGCGCCTGATCGTCCGGATTGTTCGCGGTAACGTCCGCGCGCACGAGGTGAAGCTGCGCGAGCCGCGCCTGCACGCGCGCGTCGGTGAACGTCAGATGCTCCATCTCCTTGCAGCTAACACACCAGTCGGCGTAGAAGTCGAGCATCACGGGCCGGCCCGACGTCTTCAGCAGCGTGTCGAGTTCGCCGCTGGAGCGCACCGGGGCGAACGCCGGGCCGTCCTGCGCGGCAGCCGCGCCAGCCGCCGCCGCACCGCCGGACACCGTCGTACGCGCCGCGAGCACGGCCAGCGGCTTGACGGGATCGGTCGAGCCCGCGGCCAGGCCGACGAGCAACGTCGCTGCCCAGATCGCGAGCGCGGCGCCCACGCCGCGGCCCAGGCGGCGCCACACCGACGCAGCACCGGCATTCGGCGTGAACAGGCCGAGCGCCGCGGCCGCGATCAGCAGCCACAACGCCGCGAGCACCATCTTCAGCCCGGCCGCCAGCACCGGCCACACGATCCACAGCGCGGCCGCGAGCAGCACGATGCCGAAGAACACCTTGACGCCGTCCATCCACGCACCTGCGCGCGGCAGCACCGTCCCGGCCCCGACGCCGACGACCAGCAGCGGCACGCCGAGCCCCAGCCCCATCGCGAACAGCGCCGCGCCGCCGAGCCACGCATTGCCGGTGTGCGCGATGAAAGCGAGCACGGCGAACAGCGGCGCCGTCATGCACGCGCCAACGACCAGCGCCGACAACGCGCCCATTACTGCAACCGCGACGAAGTGGCCGCCCTGGCGCGCGCTCGATGCCTCGGCCGCGCCGTTCTGCCAGCGCGCCGGCAGCGCGATGTCCTTGCCCGAGATCAGCGACACCGCGAACGCGGTCAGCAGCACGCCGAACGCGCCGAGTACCCACGGATTCTGCAGCCATGCGCCGAGGCTCTGGCCGACCAGCGCGGCCGCGATGCCGAGTACCGTGTAGACCAGCGCCATGCCGACCACGTAGGTCAGCGACAGCGCGAAGCCGCGTGCATGCGTCGCACGCGTGCCCTGGCCGATGATGATCGCGGACACGATCGGAATCATCGGGTACGAACACGGCAAGAGGCTCAGCACGACACCCGCGACGAAATAGAGTGCGACGATCGTGAAGAAGCCGTGGCCTTCGAGCAGCGACTGCGCGAAATCCGCACTCGTGACCTTGTCGAACCAGTTGCCCGCGACAGCCGTATCGCCGGACGACGATGCGGCGCCGAGCGCGGCGCCATCGACCTTCATCACGTGCTCGGCCGGCGGATAACAGATCCCTTCGTCCGCACACCCTTGCGACGTCACCGCGAGCTCGAACGGCCCGGCTGCCTGCTTCACCGGCACGTGAACGACGACTTCGTCGCGATAGGTCTCGACGTTCTTCTGGAACGTCTGGTCGAATTTCACGTGGCCGGCCGGGAATTGCGGTTCGCCGAGCGTCGCCTGACCGCTCTTCACCGCGAACGCGAACCGCTCGCGGTACATGTAATAGCCGTTGGCGATCTTGAAACGCACGTCCACTTGTCCCGGCGCTTCGCTCGCGCTGAACTTGAACGCAACCGCCGGATCGAGGAAATCGTCGGCCGCGCGCGCGACGGACAGGCCGCCCAGTACGAGCACGAACGACAACAGGACCGCAACAAACCGCAGCGCACGCACGCGCACCGAAAGCGCCATACCGTTAAACATGAAATAGACGTTGAGTTTCGCCGGTCACCCACTGGCCATACGCGGCCGATGCCGTCGCCTGCCACGAGACGATTTCGGGTGTCTCGTAAGGATGATGCGCGAGGATAAATCGCTCCAGTTCGAGCGCCCGCACGGGGCTCGTCTTGAACAGCAACTGGATCTCGTCGGCCGTTTCGACCTTGCCCTGCCAGTGATAGCGCGACTTGATCGCACCGAGCTCCGACACGCACGCGGCAAGGCGCGCGTCGAGCGCGCCGTCGGCCAGCACCGCAGCCGTCGCCGCATCGGGTACCGTCGTCAGCATCAGCACCACTATCATCCGCGCCCTCCTCACTGGTCTGCTGGCTCCTGCCGGCGCCGGCTACCCGCTCGGCGACCGCACCGGTTGCCCCGTATCGTAGCGCAGCCCGCGCGCCGCTGCCGGCACCGGCCTGCGACAATCGATCGCAGCCGGCATCTCAAAAACAAAAAGGGCCAAGCAAAACGCTCGGCCCCTTTCTGATCCTGCTGCGTACCGGAAGCTTACTCGGCTTCTTGCACGTTTTCCGTTTCGTCGACTTCCGGACGGTCGAGCAGTTCGACCAGTGCCATCGGTGCGTTGTCGCCCACCCGGAAGCCGAACTTCAGCACGCGCAGGTAGCCGCCCGGACGGTTCGCGAAACGCGGACCGAGCACGTCGAACAGCTTCGCGACCGAGTCACGATCGCGCAGGCGGTTGAACGCCAGGCGACGGTTTGCCAGCGACGGCTTCTTGCCGAGCGTGATCAGCGGCTCGACGACTTTACGGAGTTCCTTCGCCTTCGGCAGCGTCGTCTTGATGACTTCGTGCTCGATCAGCGAGTTGGACATGTTACGGAGCATAGCCAGACGGTGGCTGCTCGTGCGGTTCAGTTTCCGCAGACCATGACGATGGCGCATTTCAGTTTCCTTGATTCAAAGTTTTGGTCCAGCTCTTCTATCGCACCTCGGAGGGCGCACGGGCCGGTAACGAAAAAAAGCAAGATGCGGATTTTAAAGGAAAATCCGCATCTTTGCCAACTACGGCTATAGCCAGGCTACGACCGGGCTTACTTGTCGAGACCAGCAGGCGGCCAGTTCTCGAGCTTCATGCCCAGCGTGAGACCGCGCGAAGCGAGCACTTCCTTGATCTCGTTGAGCGACTTGCGACCGAGGTTCGGCGTCTTCAGCAGCTCGTTTTCCGTGCGCTGGATCAGGTCGCCGATGTAGTAGATGTTCTCGGCCTTCAGGCAGTTCGCCGAACGAACCGTCAGCTCGAGATCGTCCACCGGACGCAGCAGGATCGGATCGATCTGCGGTGCACGCGACGGCGCTTCGGCTGCCGTTTCCGTGCCTTCCAGCGCCGCGAACACGGACAACTGGTCGACCAGGATGCGGGCCGACTGGCGGATCGCTTCTTCCGGCGTGATCACGCCGCTCGTCTCGATGTTCATCACGAGCTTGTCGAGGTCGGTACGCTGCTCGACACGCGCGCTTTCGACAGCGTAGCTCACGCGGCGAACCGGCGAGAACGATGCGTCGAGGACGATGCGGCCGATGATCTTGGCCGTGTCTTCGCCGTAGCGACGGACGTTGCCGGGCACGTAGCCGCGCCCCTTTTCGATCTTGATCTGAACGTCGAGCTTGCCGCCCTTCGACAGGTGCGCAATCACGTGATTCGGGTTGATGACTTCGCAATCGTGAGCCAGCTCGATATCGCCGGCCGTCACGACGCCTTCACCTTCCTTGCGCAGCGTAACCGTCACTTCGTCACGGTTATGCAGCTTGAACACCACGCCCTTCAGGTTCAGCAGCAGGTTGACGACGTCTTCCTGCACGCCATCCAGCGTCGAGTACTCGTGCACCACGCCTGCGATCGTGACTTCGGTCGGCGCGTAGCCCACCATCGACGACAGCAGCACGCGGCGAAGCGCATTGCCCAAGGTGTGGCCGTAACCGCGTTCGAACGGTTCCATGACCACCCTCGCGTGGTTCTCGCCCAGCGATTCCACGGCGATGATCTTGGGTTTCAGCAAACTGGTTTGCATGGGCTTTCCTTTTCAATACCCTCGGCTCGTTACACCGATAAGGCTGACCGGTAACAACCAGAAAATAAACAGCCGAGGCCCGTCCTTGCGCAACGCAATCGGGGTACCTCGGCCGTCAATCGGATTAACGCGAATACAATTCGACGATCAGGCTTTCGTTGATGTCGCCTGCGATTTCAGCGCGTTCCGGCATCTGCTTGAACGTGCCTTCGAACTTCTTCGCATCGACTGCAACCCAGCTCGGCATGCCGCCTTGCTCGGCCAGCGACAGCGCTTCGACGATACGCGCCTGCTTCTTCGCCTTTTCGCGAATCGCGACGACGTCACCTGCCTTCACTTGCTGCGACGGGACGTTTGCAACGACGCCGTTCACGGTGATCGACTTGTGGCTCACCAGCTGACGCGCTTCAGCGCGGGTCGAGCCGAAGCCCATGCGATACACGACGTTGTCGAGGCGCGACTCGAGCAGTTGCAGCAGGTTTTCACCCGTGTTGCCCTTGCGGCGATCGGCTTCAGCGAAGTAGCGACGGAACTGACGTTCCAGCACGCCGTAGATACGCTTGACCTTCTGCTTCTCGCGCAGCTGCGTACCGTAGTCGGACGTACGTGCGCCCGAGGTACGGCCGTGCTGACCCGGCTTGCTGTCGAGCTTGCACTTGTCGGCGAGCGAGCGGCGTGCGCTCTTCAGGAACAGGTCGGTGCCTTCACGGCGGGAAAGCTTGGCTTTGGGGCCGATATAACGTGCCACTTTGCATTCCTTTATCAATCAGTCACGCGGATCGAAATCCGCGCTAGTCCGCTCCCTTTGGGGCGAACGGTGGGCTTAGTCAATCAAAAAAGCAACGCCCGTCGACGCTGAGCGGCGACAGGCAATGCGCTAGCACGAACGTGCCAGCACATCCTTAGATACGACGACGCTTCGGCGGGCGGCAGCCGTTGTGCGGAATCGGGGTGACGTCCGAAATCGCGGTGATCTTGATGCCGAGGCCGTGCAGTGCGCGCACTGCCGACTCGCGACCCGGGCCCGGGCCCTTGATCCGCACTTCCAGATTCTTCACGCCGTATTCCATCGCGACGCGGCCAGCCGACTCGGCTGCGACCTGAGCAGCGAACGGCGTCGATTTGCGCGAGCCCTTGAAGCCCTGACCGCCCGACGTCGCCCATGCCAGAGCGTTGCCTTGGCGATCGGTGATCGTGATGATCGTGTTGTTGAACGACGCGTGAACGTGAACCACGCCTTCAGCGACGTTCTTCTTAACCTTCTTGCGAACGCGTTGCGCCGCGGTGTTCGAAGCCTTAGCCATTACGTTTTCCTGTAACTGTCAGTTCCGCTTACTTCTTCAGCGCTTGCGCTGCACGACGCGGACCCTTGCGGGTACGTGCGTTCGTACGCGTACGCTGACCGCGCATCGGCAGGCCCTTGCGATGACGGACGCCACGGTAGCAACCGAGGTCCATCAGGCGCTTGATGTTCATCGTCACTTCACGGCGCAGATCGCCTTCGACGACAAACTTGCCTACTTCTTCACGCAGCTTTTCCAGGTCTGCGTCGGTCAGATCCTTGACCTTCTTCGAAAAATCGACGCCAGCTGCCACGCAGATGCTGCGCGAACGGGTGCGGCCGATACCGAAGATAGCCGTCAGGCCGATCTCGGTATGCTGGTGATTCGGGATGTTAACCCCTGCGATACGAGCCATTGTTTTTCCTCAAACAAAAAGCGCAAACAAACGCGCGGTCAGCCTTGGCGCTGCTTGTGGCGCGGATCCGAGCTGCAGATCACGCGAACGACGCCTTTGCGCTTGATGATCTTGCAATTGCGGCAAATGCGCTTAACCGATGCCATCACTTTCATGATAATACCCTTTTTTCAAATCACTTCGCCCGGAACACGATCCGCGCACGAGACAGATCGTAAGGCGTCAATTCAACCGTCACCTTGTCGCCCGGCAGGATGCGGATGTAGTGCATCCGCATCTTCCCGGAAATATGCCCCAACACGACATGGCCGTTTTCCAGCTTCACGCGGAAGGTCGCATTCGGGAGGTTTTCAATTACCTCACCCTGCATCTGGATTACATCGTCTTTGGCCATAGTCCTTTTCAACGCATCGGGATGTTGCCGCCCTTGAAGTTAGCCTTCTTGAGCAGCGACTCATACTGTTGCGACATAACGTACGACTGCACCTGCGCCATAAAGTCCATCGTGACGACGACAATGATCAGCAGCGACGTTCCACCAAAATAAAACGGCACGTTCCAGCGCAGCACCAGGAATTCCGGCAGCAGACACACGAAGACGATGTAGATCGCACCGGCCAGCGTCAGACGCGTGAGGATGCGGTCGATATATCGTGCGGTCTGATCGCCCGGACGGATGCCCGGAACAAACGCGCCGCTCTTCTTCAGGTTGTCCGCGGTCTCCCTGCTGTTGAACACCAGTGCGGTGTAGAAGAAGCAGAAAAACACGATTGCCAGCGTGTACAGCAGCACGTAGACCGGCTGGCCCGGCTTCAGCGCTTCCGCAACGTTATGCAACGTATTGGAAATCCAGCTTCCTGTCGGCTGACCGGTACTGAACCAGCCGAGAATCGTTGCCGGGAACAGAATGATCGACGATGCAAAGATCGGCGGAATCACGCCCGACATGTTCAGCTTCAGCGGCAGATGCGACGACTGCCCACCGTAGATCTTGTTGCCGACCTGACGCTTCGCGTAGTTCACGAGGATCTTGCGCTGACCGCGTTCGATGAACACGACCAGGTAAGTCACCGCGGCGATCAGAACGACGATGATGATCGCCGAAATGATGCTCATCGAACCCGTACGCACCAGTTCGAACAACCCACCCACGGCATTCGGGAACCCTGCTGCGATCCCGCCGAAGATGATGATCGAGATACCGTTGCCCAGACCACGCTCGGTAATCTGCTCGCCGAGCCACATCAGGAACATCGTGCCCGTAACCAGCGTCACGACCGTCGTCAGACGGAACAGCATGCCGGGATCGGTGACGAGGCCCGGCTGGTTTTCCAGCGCAGCCGCGATACCGAATGCCTGGAAGGTCGCGAGCACCACGGTGAAATACCGCGTGTACTGCGTGATCTTCCGTTGCCCTGCCTGCCCTTCCTTCTTCAGCGCCTCGAGCTGCGGCGAAACGATCGCCAGCAACTGCATGATGATCGACGCCGAGATGTACGGCATGATCCCCAGCGCAAAGATCGTGAAGCGGGAAAGCGCGCCACCCGAGAACATGTTGAACATGCCCAGGATGCCGCCCGCCTGGCTCTGGAACAGCTTAGCCAGTTGATCCGGATCGATGCCCGGCACGGGAATGTGCGCGCCGATGCGATAGACGATCAGCGCCAGGAGCAGGAACATCGCTCGCCGGCGCAGATCGCCGAATTTCGCCGTGCTTCGACCGGGTTTTGCAAGACTCGGGCTGTTAGCCAAGTACCTTCTCCGATGAATGCAAGTGACGACGCGCTACGCGTGTCACTCGGCGAACGAACCGCCAGCCGCTTCGATCGCAGCACGCGCACCCTTGGTGGCACCGAGACCCTTCACGACGATCTTGCGCTTCAGTTCGCCCGTCGCGATGATCTTTGCGCTCTTCGTCAGTTCGCCGACCAGGCCGGCTTGCTTCAGTGCGAGCAGATCGATCTCGTCGACCGGCAGCTTCTCGAGGTCGCCCAGGCGCACTTCACCGACGAATTCCTTCGTCAGCGACGTGAAGCCGCGCTTCGGCAGACGACGTTGCAGCGGCATCTGACCGCCTTCGAAACCGACTTTGTGGAAGCCGCCCGAACGCGATTTCTGACCCTTGTGACCACGGCCAGCCGTCTTGCCGAGGCCCGAACCGATGCCACGACCGACGCGACGCTTGGCGTGCTTGGCGCCAGCGGCCGGCTTCAGGTTATTCAATTCCATATCAACTCCTTGATCCGTAGGGCCGCTTACGCGATGACCTTAACGAGGTACGAGACCTTGTTGATCATGCCGCGGACCGCCGGCGTGTCCTGCAGCTCGCTAACCGAGTTGAGTCGGCGCAGGCCCAGGCCACGCACGGTTGCGCGGTGCGATTCGCGGGTCCCGATCAGGCTCTTGACGAGCTGAACCTTGACAGTTTTTTCAGACATGGTGACCACCCGGGCTTAGCCCAAAATATCTTCGACGGACTTGCCGCGCTTCGCCGCGATGTCTGCCGGGGTCGACTGCTTGCGCAGACCGTCCAGCGTGGCGCGAACGAGGTTGTACGGGTTCGTCGAACCGTGGCTCTTCGCCACGACGTTCTGAACGCCCATCACGTCGAACACTGCGCGCATCGGGCCGCCGGCGATCACGCCCGTACCTGCCTTCGCCGGAGCGAGGAGGACAGCGGATGCGCCATGCTTGCCGTGCACTTCGTGCTGCAGCGTGCCGTTCTTGAGCGGCACCTTGAACATGTTGCGGCGAGCTTGTTCCATTGCCTTCTGGACAGCGACCGGCACTTCCTTCGCCTTGCCCTTGCCCATACCGATGCGGCCATCGCCGTCGCCAACCACGGTCAGTGCGGCGAAGCCGAGAATACGGCCACCCTTCACGACCTTGGTCACGCGATTGACCGAAATCATCTTTTCGCGAAGGCCGTCGTCGCGCTCGTCAGCCTGAACTTTCGCTTGCATCTTTGCCATGACGAATTCCTTCCTTAGAACTTGAGCCCAGCTTCGCGAGCTGCCTCAGCCAGCGCCTTGACGCGGCCGTGGTAGCGGAAGCCCGAGCGGTCGAAGGCGACGGATTCGATGCCGGCAGCCTTTGCCTTCTCGGCAATACGCTTGCCGATCAGCGTCGCAGCATTGACGTTGCCGCCCTTGCCCGACTTGTCGGCCAGTTCTGCGCGCACTTCTGCTTCGAGCGTCGACGCGCTGGCGAGCACCTTGGTGCCGCACGGCGAGAACACTTGAGCGTAGATGTGCGTGTTCGTGCGATGCACGGCGAGACGCGCGACCTGCAGCTCAGCGATCTTGATACGCGTCTGGCGAGCGCGGCGCAGGCGAGATTGAGTCTTATCCATGATTGCGCACCCTTACTTCTTCTTCGTTTCTTTGAGGATCACAACCTCGTCGGCATAACGCACGCCCTTGCCCTTGTAGGGCTCCGGCGGACGGTAACCGCGGACTTCCGCAGCCACTTGACCGACTTGTTGCTTGTTGATCCCCTTGATCACGATTTCGGTTTGCGTCGGGGTTTCAGCCTTGACGCCTTCCGGCATCTGGTGCACCACCGGGTGCGAGAAACCCAGCGACAGGTTCAGCTTGTCGCCTTGCGCTTGCGCACGGTAACCGACGCCAACCAGCGTCAGCTTGCGCTCGAAACCCTTGGTCACGCCGTGCACGGCATTCGCGATGATCGCGCGCATCGTGCCCGACAGTGCATTTGCTTCGCGGCTTTCGTCGACCGGCGACAGATTCAGCGTGCCGTCGTTGTTCGCCACGTTCACGAGCGGATTGATCGCTTGCGTGATGGTGCCCAGCGGGCCCTTGACGGTGATTGCACCGTCGGCCAGCTTGACTTCCGCGCCTTGCAGCGCGATCGGGCTTTTACCTACTCGAGACATGTTTCTCTCTCCTCGGCTTTAAGCGACGTAGCAGATGACTTCGCCGCCGACGCCGGTAGCGCGCGCCTTGCGGTCGGTCATCACGCCCTTCGGCGTCGACACGATTGCCACACCGAGGCCATTCATGACCTGCGGAATGTCGTTACGGCCGCGATACACGCGCAGACCAGGCTTCGACACGCGCTCGAGGCGTTCGATGACCGGGCGACCTGCGTAGTACTTCAGCGCGATATTCAGTTCGGACTTCGCACCTTCCGCCTTCACGGCGAAATCGTCGATATAACCTTCGTCCTTCAGGACTTGCGCGATTGCAACCTTGACCTTCGACGAGGGCATCGCGACCGATACCTTCTCGACCATCTGCGCGTTGCGGATGCGAGTCAGCATATCGGCGATAGGATCACTCATGCTCATTTACGTTTCTCCTATTACCAGCTCGCCTTGGTCAGGCCAGGAATCTCGCCACGGAATGCGATTTCACGAATCTTGTTACGCGCGAGGCCGAATTTACGGAACGTGCCACGCGGACGGCCCGTGATCGCGCAGCGGTTACGCTGGCGGGTCGGGTTTGCGTTGCGGGGCAGTTGCTGCAGCTCCAGGCGTGCTTCGTAGCGCTCTTCTTCCGACTTGCTTTGGTCTTCGACGATCGCCTTCAGCGCTTCGCGCTTTGCTGCGAACTTCGCGACCAGGCGGGCGCGCTTCTTTTCACGTTCGATCAGTGCCAGTTTAGCCACGGTAACCTCAGTTTCTGAACGGGAACTTGAAGCTGGCGAGCAGAGCCTTTGCTTCGTCGTCGGTCTTCGCAGTCGTCGTGATGCTGATGTTCAGCCCACGCAGTGCGTCGATCTTGTCGTAATCGATTTCGGGGAAAATGATCTGCTCTTTCACACCGATGTTGTAGTTGCCACGGCCATCGAAAGCACGACCCGACACGCCGCGGAAGTCACGCACGCGGGGCAGGGCAACCGTCACGAAACGGTCGAGGAATTCGTACATCGCGCGGCCACGCAGCGTCACCATCGCGCCGATGGGGTAACCCTGGCGGATCTTGAAGCCTGCGATTGCCTTGCGGGCCTTCGTGACGACCGGCTTCTGGCCAGCGATCTTCGTGAGGTCGCCAACGGCGTTCTCGATGATCTTCTTGTCAGCGATCGCTTCGCCAAGACCCATGTTCAGCGTGATCTTGGTGATGCGCGGCACTTCCATGACCGACTTGTAACCGAACTTCTCGATCAGGCCGGGCACAACCTTTTCTTTGTAAAACTCTTGAAAACGAGCCATTTTTTACTCCGCTGCGTCAGGCGCTCAGTACGGCACCGGTCGTCTTCAGGAAGCGAACCTTCTTGCCTTCCTCGACCTTGATGCCAACACGCGACGCCTTGCCATTCGCGTCGACCAGTGCGACGTTCGAAATATGCAGGGGCATCGTCTTCGCTTCCACGCCGCCCGTCGTACCCTTCATCGGGTTCGGCTTCACATGCTTCTTGACGAGGTTGATACCTTCAACCGTCACATGTTCAGCACCGACAGCCAGCACGACGCCGCGCTTGCCCTTGTCCTTGCCAGTGACGACGATGACTTCGTCACCTTTGCGAATCTTGTTCATCGCGACTCCTTACAGCACTTCCGGCGCCAGCGAAACGATCTTCATGAATCGTTCGCTACGCAGCTCACGCGTCACCGGCCCGAAGATACGGGTGCCGATCGGCTCGAGCTTGTTATTCAAAAGCACAGCGGCGTTGCCGTCGAACTTGATCAGCGAGCCGTCTTGACGGCGCACGCCCTTGGCGGTGCGGACCACCACGGCGTTGTAAATTTCGCCTTTCTTCACGCGCCCGCGCGGCGTTGCCTCTTTGACGCTCACCTTGATGATGTCGCCAATGCCGGCATAACGACGCTTCGAGCCGCCGAGCACCTTGATGCACAGGACTTCACGTGCACCCGTGTTGTCGGCTACTTCGAGCCGAGATTCGGTCTGGATCATGGTTTGTCTTTCCCAACTTAATCCGGATGCACCACCATGATGCATTCGGTCAGTCTTGGTCCCGTCAGCCAATCGGCTGCTTGGGTTGGAACAGCAGCGACGGCAAACGAAACCCGCCATCGCAATTCGGTGAATCCTTCGGACAGGCAGGCGCCAGTCCGCTTCCCCCACCAACTTCGCCCGCGACGGGGCTCCCATAAAGAGGGAAGACCGGGATTATAACAAATAATCCCGGTCACGCAAGCAAAAACTTTGCGATTTCAAGCACTTCGTGGAGAAGTGCCCGTTACTGCCTACTGCGCTGCCCGCTTAGATGACGCGAGCGGCTTCGACGAGGCGCGACACCGTCCAGGCCTTCGTCTTCGAAACAGGACGCGTTTCCTGGATTTCGACGAGATCGCCTTCGTTGTAGGTGTTCGCTTCATCGTGCGCGTGGTACTTCTTCGAACGCACGACATACTTGCCGTAGATCGGATGCTTGACGCGGTGCTCGATCAGCACGGTGACGGTCTTGTCCATCTTGTTGCTGACGACCCGACCGACCAGCGTCCGCTTCAGCGAGGTTTTCACGCTATCGTTCATTTCTGGTTCGCCTTCTGAGTCATGACGGTCCGCACACGTGCGATGTCGCGACGAACCTTCTTCAGCTGGCTCGTGTTCGTGAGCTGCTGGGTCGCGAGTTGCATGCGCAGGCCGAATTGCGCCTTCAGCAGGTCCGCCAGCTCCTTGTTGAGCGCGGCCTGGTCTTTCTGGAGAAGTTCGGAAGCCTTCATGTTTTCTCCTTAGGCGCCGAGCTGGCGCACGATGAATGCCGTCTTGAGCGGCAGCTTGGCTGCAGCCAGACGGAACGCTTCGCGTGCCAGTTCTTCGGTTACGCCGTCCATTTCATAGAGCATCTTGCCCGGCTGAATCTCGGCGACGTAGTACTCCGGGTTACCCTTACCGTTACCCATACGCACTTCGGCCGGCTTCTGCGAAATCGGCTTGTCCGGGAAGATCCGGATCCAGATGCGGCCGCCACGCTTGATGTGACGCGTCATTGCACGACGCGCCGCTTCAATTTGACGTGCGGTCAAACGACCGCGACCGATCGCCTTCAGGCCGAATTCACCGAACGACACTGCGTTGCCGCGCGTCGCCTTGCCGGTGTTGCGACCCTTCTGCTCTTTACGATACTTTCTGCGTTTCGGTTGCAGCATCGTTATTCTCCAGTCTTGCCGTCTTCGGGCTTGCCGGCGCCACGGCGCGGTGCGCCACGACGAGCACCCGGAGCGCCGCCTTCGCCGTCACGGCGCGGACGACGGTCGCCCGGACGCGCATTGCGACGCGGACGCTTGTCTTCGGCTACTTCTTCCACCACCGGTGCATCGTTGCGGCCGAGCGTATCGCCCTTGTAGACCCACACCTTGACGCCGATGATCCCGTAAGTCGTCTTCGCTTCCGAAGTCGCGTAGTCGATATCAGCACGCAGCGTGTGAAGCGGCACGCGACCTTCGCGATACCACTCCGTACGAGCGATTTCGATACCGTTCAGACGGCCTGCGCTCATGATCTTGATGCCTTGGGCACCCAGACGCATCGCGTTCTGCATCGCACGCTTCATCGCGCGACGGAACATGATCCGGCGCTCGAGCTGTTGCGTGATCGAGTCAGCGATCAGCTGAGCATCGGTTTCCGGCTTGCGGATTTCCTCGATGTTGACGTGAACCGGCACGCCCATGCGGCGTTGCAGTTCCGTCTTCAGCTGTTCGATGTCCTCGCCCTTCTTGCCGATGACCACGCCCGGACGCGAGCTGTAAATCGTGATGCGCGCGTTCTTCGCCGGACGCTCGATGACCACCCGACCGACCGAAGCGTTCTTCAGCTTCTTCTTCAGGTATTCACGAACACCGATGTCTTCCTGCAGCATCGCCGCGAAATTGTTGTTGTTCGCGTACCAACGCGAAGCCCAATTGCGGCTGACAGCCAGGCGGAAGCCAGTCGGATGAATTTTCTGTCCCATCGTATGGCTCCTTAATTCCCGACCGTCACAGTGATGTGACAGGATTGCTTCTCGATGCGGTTACCGCGGCCCTTGGCGCGCGCGGTGAAACGCTTGAGCGATGCAGCCTTGTCGACGTAGATGCTCTTGATCTTGAGCTCGTCGATATCAGCGCCTTCGTTGTGCTCCGCATTCGCGATTGCCGACAGCACAACCTTCTTCACGATGCCAGCCGCCTTCTTCGGCGAGAACGTCAGAACGTTCAGCGCCTTGTCGACCGGCAAACCGCGGATCTGGTCAGCCACAAGGCGCGTTTTCTGCGCCGAGATGCGGGCACCGCGATGAATTGCTTTCACTTCCATCTTGATTGCCCCTTATTTCTTGGCCTTCTTGTCGGCTGCGTGACCCTTGAACGTACGGGTCAGTGCGAACTCGCCAAGCTTGTGGCCGACCATGTTTTCCGAGATGTACACCGGAACGTGTTGACGGCCGTTGTGAACAGCGATCGTCAGGCCGATGAAATCCGGCAGAATCGTCGAGCGACGCGACCAGGTCTTGATCGGCTTTTTGTCGCGCGAAGCTGCAGCCGCCTCAACTTTCTTCAGCAAATGGGCGTCGCAGAACGGACCTTTTTTAACAGAACGTGCCATTGCCTACTCCTTAACGCTTGTGACGGCGCTGGACGATCATCGTCGTCGTGCGCTTGTTGCTGCGGGTGCGGTAACCCTTAGCCGGCGTACCCCACGGGCTCACCGGGTCGCGACCTGCAGCCGTCTTGCCCTCACCACCACCGTGCGGGTGATCGACCGGGTTCATCGCAACGCCACGCACCGTCGGGCGGATACCGCGCCAGCGGTTCGCGCCAGCCTTGCCGATCTGGCGCAGGCTATGCTCTTCGTTGCCGACTTCACCGATCGTTGCACGGCACTCGATGTGCACGCGGCGGATTTCGCCCGAACGCAGACGAACCTGCGCGTAGACGCCTTCACGCGCCAACAGCATGGCCGACGTGCCAGCCGAACGCGCCATTTGCGCGCCCTTACCCGGCAGCATCTCGATGCAGTGGATCGTCGTACCGACCGGAATGTTGCGGATCGGCAGCGTGTTGCCTGCACGGATCGGCGCTTCCGAACCCGACATCAGCTGTTGGCCGACGGTCAGGCCCTTCGGGGCGATGATGTAGCGACGCTCGCCGTCTGCGTAGAGCACCAGCGCGATGTTCGCGCTGCGGTTCGGGTCGTACTCGAGACGCTCGACCTTTGCCGGGATGCCATCCTTCGTGCGACGGAAATCGACGATACGATAGTGCTGCTTGTGACCACCACCCTTGTGACGCGTGGTGATACGGCCGTTGTTGTTACGGCCGGCGGTCGAGCTCTGCGAGTCGAGCAGTGCCGCGTACGGCTTGCCCTGGTGCAGATTCTTGTTGACCACCTTGACCATCGCGCGGCGACCCGGCGAAGTCGGTTTAACTTTCACGATTGCCATGATTACTTGGCCTCCGCTTCAAAGTTGATTTCCTGGCCGGGCTTCAGGCAAACGTACGCCTTCTTCACGTCCTTGCGGCGGCCCATCGAACGGCCGAAGCGCTTTTGCTTGCCCTTCTGAACCAGCACGTTGACCGAATCAACTTCAACCTTGAACAGCAGCTCGACAGCCGCCTTCACTTCCTGCTTCGTGGCATCCGGTGCGACTTCGAACACGACTTGCTCGTTCTTGTCGGCAACCAGCGTCGCCTTTTCGGAAATCACCGGTGCGAGCAGGACCTGCATCAAACGATGATCGTTCTTGCGAATCTCGCTCATGACAGCAACTCCTCGATCTGGGCGACCGCAGCCTTCGTGACCAGCACTTTCTTGAAGTAGATCAGCGACAGCGGGTCAGCGTAGCGCGGCTCGACAATTGCCACGTGCGGCAGGTTGCGCGATGCCAGGTACAGGTTTTCGTCAACCGTGTCGGTGATGATCAGCACGGAGTCGAGACCCATGGTCTTGAATTTGTCGGCCAGCAGCTTGGTCTTCGGCGCTTCGAGGACGATGTCCTCGACGACCGACAGACGGCCTTCGCGGGCCAGCTGCGAGAAGATCGAGCAGAGGCCTGCGCGATGCATCTTCTTGTTGACCTTGTGCGAGAAGTTTTCTTCCGGCGAATTCGGGAAGATACGACCACCGCCACGCCACAACGGGCTCGACGACATACCGGCACGAGCGCGGCCCGTACCCTTCTGGCGCCACGGCTTCTTGGTCGTGTGCTTGACTTGCTCGCGGTCCTTCTGTGCGCGGTTACCCTGGCGAGCATTCGCCTGGTAAGCGACGACGACCTGGTGGATCAGCGCTTCGTTGTAGTCACGACCGAACACGACGTCCGATGCGTTGACCACTGCACCTTCCTGACCATTTTCGTTCAGGAGCTTGAGTTCCATTATTTCGCCCCCTTGGTCTTGACGGCCGGCGTCACGAAGACCTTGCCGCCCTTCGCGCCCGGAATCGCACCCTTCACGAGCAGCAGCTTGCGCTCTGCGTCGATACGGGCGATTTCGAGGTTCTGCACCGTCACCGTCACGTCACCCATGTGACCCGTCATGCGCTTACCCGGGAAAACACGACCCGGATCCTGCGCCATACCGATCGAGCCCGGCACGTTGTGCGAGCGCGAGTTACCGTGCGTGGCACGGCCGGAGGAGAAGTTGTAACGCTTGATCGTACCGGCGTAGCCCTTACCGATCGACACGCCTTGCACGTCGACCTTCTGGCCCACTTCGAAAAGATCTGCACCGACCACGGCGCCATTCGACAGCTCGGCTGCCTTGGCCGCGTCAATGCGGAATTCCTTGAGGATTTCACCGGCTTCGACACCGGCTTTGGCGAGATGACCTGCCAGCGGCTTCGTCACGCGCGATGCGCGGCGGGAGCCGAATGCAACCTGCACGGCCGTGTAGCCGTCGGTTTCAACAGTCTTGATCTGCGTCACGCGGTTGTCCGACACGTCCAGCACGGTGACGGGAATCGAATCCCCTTCAGCCGTGAAGATACGGGTCATGCCAACCTTGCGACCTACGAGTCCAAGGCTCATCATTTTCTCCATTCCCGACTGCGATTGGTCGGGGCTGATTTACAAAATGCCGGGCACGCAAGGCCCAACTTTTTTACGCGAATACGCGAAAAGCCAAGCAGTATAGCCCGACTTCTCGATTTCCGCAAGCAATACAAAGACTTAGCGCCATCCGGCTTACCGGCCGGCGCCGGAAGCCTTACTGCAGCTTGATTTCCACGTCGACGCCAGCCGGCAGATCGAGCTTCATCAGCGCGTCAACGGTCTTGTCCGTCGGGTCGACGATGTCCATCAGGCGCTGGTGGGTGCGGATTTCGAGCTGATCGCGCGACGTCTTGTTGACGTGCGGCGAACGCAGGATGTCAAAACGCTGAATGCGCGTCGGCAGCGGCACCGGGCCACGAACGATTGCGCCAGTCCGCTTCGCGGTATCGACGATTTCGGCAGCCGATTGATCGATCAGACGATAGTCGAATGCCTTCAGGCGAATGCGGATTTTCTGTTGCTGCATGACGATTCCTTGAAAAGAGCGAGGCGATGTTGCATCGCCGGACACTAAAAGAACGTGAAACATGACGCCAGCGGGGAGCGAAGCATCAGGTTCCGGGCGGTACTTCCACTGCTAAGCCCGCGATTCTACACGAAAATTCGCGGCGGTGGGCGTTTGTCAATAGAGCGGTTCGCACGCCACAAAGAAAAACCGGGTGCCAGATCGAACTGGACACCCGGTTTCTACGGTACGAGTTGCTTACCGTGGAATCGCGGACCCCGCAGGGATCCGCGGATCGTCGATATTACTCGATGATCTTGGCGACGACGCCGGCGCCGACCGTACGGCCGCCTTCGCGGATTGCGAAGCGCAGACCTTCTTCCATCGCGATCGGAGCGATCAGCTTCACCGTGATCGACACGTTGTCGCCCGGCATCACCATTTCCTTGTCCTTCGGCAGCTCGATCGAGCCCGTCACGTCCGTCGTACGGAAGTAGAACTGCGGACGGTAGTTGTTGAAGAACGGCGTGTGACGGCCGCCTTCGTCCTTGCTCAGCACGTACACTTCAGCCGTGAAGTGCGTGTGCGGCGTGATCGAACCCGGCTTCGCCAGAACCTGGCCACGCTCCACGTCTTCACGCTTCGTGCCGCGCAGCAGGATACCGACGTTGTCGCCTGCCTGACCCTGGTCCAGCAGCTTGCGGAACATTTCAACGCCCGTGCAGGTCGTCTTCACCGTCGGCTTGATACCGACGATTTCGATTTCTTCGCCGACCTTGATGATGCCGCGCTCGACACGACCCGTCACCACCGTACCGCGGCCCGAGATCGAGAACACGTCTTCCACCGGCATCAGGAACGCGCCGTCAACCGCACGCTCCGGCGTCGGGATGTACGTGTCCAGTGCGTCTGCCAGGTTCATGATCGCCACTTCGCCCAGCTCGCCCGTGTCGCCTTCCAGCGCCAGCTTCGCCGAACCCTTCACGATCGGCGTGTCGTCGCCCGGGAAGTCGTACTTCGACAGGAGTTCGCGAACTTCCATCTCGACCAGCTCGAGCAGTTCAGCGTCGTCCACCATGTCGCACTTGTTCAGGAACACGATGATGTACGGAACGCCAACCTGACGTGCCAGCAGGATGTGCTCGCGCGTTTGCGGCATCGGGCCGTCTGCTGCCGAGCAAACCAGGATCGCGCCGTCCATCTGCGCCGCACCCGTGATCATGTTCTTCACATAGTCAGCGTGGCCCGGGCAGTCGACGTGTGCGTAGTGGCGGTTAGCCGTTTCGTACTCGACGTGCGCCGTGTTGATCGTGATGCCGCGCGCCTTTTCTTCCGGTGCCGCGTCGATCTGGTCGTACGCCTTCGCTTCGCCGCCGAACTTCTTCGTCAGAACCGTCGTGATCGCTGCCGTCAGCGTCGTCTTGCCGTGGTCAACGTGACCAATCGTACCAACGTTCACGTGCGGCTTGGTCCGCTCAAACTTTTCTTTTGCCATGATTCTCTTCTTTCAAAAAATAATCGATTGGTAGCTAAAGATTTACTTCGACTTTGCGCTGATGATCGCTTCGGCAACGTTGCGCGGAGCTTCAGCGTAGTGCTTGAACTCCATCGTGTACGTTGCACGACCTTGCGTCAGCGAGCGCAGCGACGTCGAGTAGCCGAACATTTCCGACAGCGGCACTTCGGCGCGCACGATCTTGCCGCCGCCAACCATGTCTTCCATGCCCTGGACGATACCGCGACGGCCCGACAGGTCGCCCATCACGTTGCCCATGTAGTCTTCCGGCGTCTCGACTTCGACAGCCATCATCGGCTCGAGGACGACCGGGTTCGCCTTGCGCATCGCTTCCTTGAACGCCATCGAACCGGCCATGCGGAACGCGTTTTCGTTCGAGTCAACGTCGTGGTACGAACCGAACGTCAGGTGAACCTTCACGTCGACGACCGGGAAGCCTGCCAGCACGCCCGACTTCAGCGTGTCCTGGATACCCTTGTCGACCGCCGGGATGTATTCACGCGGAATCACACCACCCTTGATCTCGTCGAAGAACTCGTAGCCCTTGCCTTGTTCGTTCGGCTCGAGCGTGATGACCGCGTGACCGTACTGGCCGCGACCACCCGACTGCTTGACGAACTTGCCGTCGACGTCCTTTGCCGTCGAACGGATCGTTTCGCGGTATGCAACCTGCGGCTTGCCGACGGTCGCTTCCACGCCGAATTCACGCTTCATCCGGTCGACCAGAATTTCGAGGTGGAGCTCGCCCATGCCCGAAATGATGGTCTGGCCCGACTCTTCGTCGGTCTGCACGCGGAACGACGGGTCTTCCTGAGCCAGACGGTTCAGTGCGAGGCCCATCTTTTCCTGGTCGGCCTTGGTCTTCGGCTCGACCGCCTGCGAAATCACCGGCTCCGGGAACACCATGCGTTCGAGAACGATCGGGTTCGCCGGGTCGCACAGCGTGTCGCCCGTGGTGGCCTCCTTCAGGCCGACCGCTGCAGCGATGTCGCCTGCGCGGACTTCCTTGATTTCTTCACGCTGGTTCGCGTGCATCTGCAGAATACGGCCGAGGCGTTCCTTCTTGCCCTTGGTCGAGTTCAGCAGCGTGTCGCCCGAGTTGACGACGCCCGAGTACACACGGAAGAAGATCAGCTGGCCGACGAACGGGTCGGTCATGATCTTGAACGCGAGCGACGAGAACTTCTCTTCGTCCGATGCCTTGCGCTCTGCTTCTTCGCCGTTTTCGAGCTCGCCCTTGACCGGCGGAATGTCGACCGGCGACGGCAGGAAGTCGATCACGGCGTCGAGCATACGCTGCACGCCCTTGTTCTTGAACGCGGTACCGCACAGCATCGGCTGGATTTCGCACGCGATCGTACGGTCACGCAGCGCCTTGACGATGTCGGCTTCCGGCAGATCGCCTTCTTCCAGGTACTTGTTCATCAGGTCTTCGCTGGCTTCGGCAGCCGCTTCGACCATCTTTTCGCGCCATTCCTTGCAGGTCTCTGCGAGTTCGGCCGGGATGTCGACGTAGTCGAACTTCGTGCCTTGCGACGCTTCGTCCCAAATGATCGCCTTCATCTTGATCAGGTCGACCACGCCCTTGAAGTTTTCTTCCGAGCCGATCGGCACCACGACCGGAACCGGGTTCGCCTTCAGGCGCAGACGGAGCTGGTCGTAGACCTTGAAGAAGTTCGCGCCGGTACGGTCCATCTTGTTGACGAACGCGAGACGCGGCACCTTGTACTTGTTCGCCTGGCGCCACACCGTTTCCGACTGCGGCTGCACGCCGCCCACTGCGCAGTACACCATGCACGCGCCGTCGAGCACGCGCATCGAACGCTCCACTTCGATCGTGAAGTCGACGTGGCCCGGGGTGTCGATGATGTTGATGCGGTGTTCCGGATAGTTGCCGCCCATGCCCTTCCAGAAGGCCGTGGTAGCAGCGGACGTGATCGTGATGCCACGTTCCTGTTCCTGCTCCATCCAGTCCATCGTGGCTGCGCCGTCGTGGACTTCACCGATCTTGTGGTTCACACCGGTGTAAAACAGAATGCGCTCGGTCGTCGTCGTCTTGCCGGCGTCGATGTGAGCGCTAATACCGATATTGCGGTAGCGCTCGATAGGAGTCTTGCGAGCCACTTTGATCCTCTACTGGGATGACGTGATGCAGCCCTGCTGCATCACGCCTCAACACAAACGGGCGAGGCGCCTGAAAAGCGCACCCGCCCGGAATTTATTTCCGCAAACAGCCCAGCCAGGCGCTTAGAAACGGAAATGCGAGAACGCGCGGTTGGCTTCTGCCATGCGGTGAACTTCATCGCGCTTCTTCATCGCGCCGCCACGGCCTTCGGCCGCTTCGGTGAGTTCGCCTGCCAGACGCAGAGCCATCGACTTCTCGCTGCGCTTCTTCGCAGCCTCACGCAGCCAGCGCATCGCCAATGCCATACGACGCGACGGGCGCACTTCGACCGGAACTTGATAGTTGGCACCACCAACGCGGCGGCTCTTCACTTCGACCACCGGCTTCACGTTGTTGAGCGCAACCGTGAACACTTCCAGCGGGTCCTTGCCACCCTTGGTCTGGATTTGTTCGAATGCGCCATAAACGATGCGCTCTGCGACCGACTTCTTGCCGGACAGCATCAGCATGTTCATGAACTTGGCAACATCAACGTTACCGAACTTCGGATCCGGCAACACTTCCCGCTTGGGGACTTCGCGACGACGCGGCATGATTCTTCCTTTACTTGTTCAGTTGGAGCTGCAACCAGCTCCGCGGCCACCAACAAACCCGATCACATCTTCACGACTAACCAGCTTGGCCGGGTGACCACTTACTCGACAGCACCGGCAATCCGGCACTCCCGCCTTGACCGCCCTGCGGCGATCCCTGATCAAAAACTGCTTACTTGGCAGCCTTTGCACGCTTCGCGCCGTACTTCGAGCGCGCTTGCTTACGGTCCTTGACGCCCTGGGTATCCAGCGAGCCGCGAACCATGTGGTAACGCACACCCGGCAAGTCCTTCACACGGCCGCCGCGGATCAGCACAACCGAGTGCTCCTGCAGGTTGTGGCCTTCACCGCCGATGTACGAAATCACTTCGAAGCCGTTCGTCAGACGAACCTTGGCGACCTTACGGAGTGCCGAGTTCGGCTTCTTCGGCGTCGTCGTGTACACACGGGTGCACACGCCGCGACGCTGGGGGCAGTCCTGCAGGGCCGGGCTCTTGCTCTTCGTCGTTTCCGACTGACGGCCTTTGCGAACCAGTTGGTTGATGGTTGGCATTGTTTATTCCTGAAATTGAACAAAATCTGCACATCGATTTCGGGCAAAGCGAAAATCGACGCACAGTTGACTTCCGAACCGGCGAGACGGACACGAACCTTCGAACGCGACTCGGCCCACCGAATACCGGAACCCAACATGATATTCCGGAAATACCAACTAAGTCAACGGCTTGCGTGATGTGCCGACCGACCGCGCGGTTTACAGAAGGGGGCGGAACAGCTGTGTCAAGCCGATTCGACGACGTCGATGATCTCGTCGCCGAAGCGTTCGAGCTTGCGCACGCCCATGCCGGGGATGTGACGCAGGTCGTCGATCGTCTCCGGCGCGTTGCGCGCGATTTCGGCGAGCGTCGCGTCGTGGAAAATCACATAGGCCGGCACGCCGTCGGTCTTCGCGGTTTCCGCCCGCCATGCGCGCAGCGCATCCCACCGTGCGCGCTCGCGGGCGCCCATGCCAGCCGTCGGATCGACGCGCGTGGCGCTGCGGCTCGACGACTGGCGGGTGCGCTGCGGCTTCACATAGCGGCGCAGCGTGACCTTTTCCTCGTTCTTCAGCACGGGCTTCGCGGCCTCGGTCAGCATCAGCGCGCCGAAGCCGCCATGGTCGACGGCCAGGTAGCCGTACGCGACCAGCTGCCGGAAAATCGCGCGCCACTCGGGCTCGGACAGCGCTGCGCCGATTCCGAACGTGCTGAGCTGATCGTGGCCGCGCTGCAACACCTTCTCGGTGCGCCCGCCACGCAGGATCTCGATCAGGTGACTGGAACCGAAATTGAAGCCGCTCGCGCGCTGCGCGCGGAACACGCACGACAGCGCCATCTGCGCCTCGCGCGTCGCGTCCCACGACGCGGGCGGCTCGAGGCACGTGTCGCAGTTGCCGCACGGCTGGCTCGCCTCGCCGAAGTAGTTCAGCAGCCGCACGCGGCGACACGAGATCGTCTCGCACAAGCCGAGCAGCGCATCGAGCTTCGATGTCTGCACGCGCTTGTGCGCGTCGTCCGCATCGGACTCGTCGATCATCTTGCGCTGCTGGACGACATCGCCGAGGCCATACGCCATCCACGCGTTCGCCGGCAGCCCGTCGCGGCCCGCGCGGCCGGTTTCCTGGTAGTAGCCTTCGACGCTCTTCGGCAAGTCGAGATGCGCGACGAAACGCACGTCGGGCTTGTCGATGCCCATGCCGAACGCGATCGTCGCGCACATCACGATGCCTTCCTCGCGCTGGAACATTTCCTGGTGCTTCTGCCGCACCTCGAACTCCATTCCCGCGTGGTACGGCAGCGCGCGCACGCCCTGCGCCTTCAGCCATTCGGCCGTTTCCTCGACCTTGCGGCGCGACAGGCAATAGACGACACCCGCGTCCGTCGTGCCGTCGGCATTCGTGTGCTCGGCGCGAATGAAATCGAGCAGCTGCGCGCGTGCGTTGTCCTTTTCGACGATCCGGTAGCGGATGTTCGGCCGGTCGAAGCTCGACACGAATACGCGTGCGTCGTCGAGCGCGAGACGATGGATGATCTCGTCGCGCGTGATCGCATCGGCCGTGGCGGTGAGCGCGATGCGCGGCACCGACGGGAAGCGCTCGTGCAGCACCGACAGCTGGATGTATTCCGGGCGGAAATCGTGCCCCCATTGCGACACGCAGTGCGCTTCGTCGATCGCGAACAGGCCGATCTTCGCGCGCTCGAGCAGCTCGAGGAAGCGCCCCGTCATCAACCGCTCCGGCGCGACGTACAGCAGGTCGATTTCGCCCTCGCGCAGCGCGCGCTCGGTGGCCGCTGCCTCGGCGCCCGACAACGTCGAATTCAGATAGGCCGCGCGCACGCCGACTTCGCTCAACGCGGCGACCTGGTCCTGCATCAGCGCGATCAGCGGCGACACGACGATGCCGGCGCCCTGCCCGGCCTCGCGGCGCAGCAGCGCGGGAATCTGGTAGCACAGCGACTTGCCGCCGCCGGTCGGCATCAGCACGAGACAATCGCCGCCGCCGGCGACGTGCTCGACGATCTCGCCCTGCTGGCCGCGAAAGGCGGAATAACCAAAGACTTCGTCGAGTATTTCGAGGGCGCGGGACATGAATGAGAACAGGGACGGCTAAGCGATGACCGCAATTTTAACAACCCGCTCGCGCGACGCGGGGCGAATCGCGCGATGTTGGCCGTTCGGTCAGGGTTCGTTCGCGTGCATCACGGGCCTGCCGCGCCCGTACCGGACGCGATCGCGACGCATGCGCCGGCGCTGTGCCGGCCCGTGAACGAAGGATGAAAAAAAACCGCCCGGCAGAACCGGGCGGTTTCGGTGACAGCGATGATAGCAAGGCAAGGCGGCTTGCGCCGCCCCGCGCTTACTCGGCTGCCGGGTGTTGCGGCTCTTCCGCCGGCGCGCTCGGCGTGCCGAAGTCGAATGCCTCTTCCGCTGCGATCTGGTCGAAACGCTCGCGATCCGACGATTCCTTCGCCTTGCGTGCCTTGTGGAACGCGAGACCCGTACCGGCCGGAATCAGACGGCCGACGATCACGTTTTCCTTCAGGCCGCGCAGATCGTCGCGCTTGCCCATGATCGCCGCTTCGGTCAGCACGCGGGTCGTTTCCTGGAACGATGCCGCGGAGATGAACGAGTCGGTCGACAGCGACGCCTTCGTGATACCGAGCAGCACGTTGTCGTACGAAGCCGGACGCTTGCCCTCGGCGATCATGCGATCGTTCTCGTCCAGCATGTCGGAACGCTCGACCTGTTCGCCCGGAATGAAGCGCGTATCGCCGTTGTCGGTGATCTGCACACGACGCAGCATCTGGCGAACGATCACCTCGATGTGCTTGTCGTTGATCTTCACGCCCTGCAGACGGTACACGTCCTGCACTTCGTCGACGATGTAGCGCGACAGCGCCTCGATACCCTGCAGACGCAGGATGTCGTGCGGATCGGCCGGACCGTCCACGATCATTTCGCCCTTGTTGACGACCTGGGCATCGTGAACCAGAACCTGCTTTTCCTTCGCGATCAGGAACTCGTGCTGGTTGCCCTCGAGATCCGTGATGACGAGACGCTGCTTGCCCTTCGTGTCCTTACCGAACGACGTCGTACCGGTGACCTCCGCGAGAATGCCGGCATCCTTCGGCGAACGCGCTTCGAACAGTTCCGCCACCCGCGGCAGACCGCCGGTAATGTCACGCGTCTTCTGCGCTTCGGTCGGGATACGTGCGAGCACTTCACCGACCTGCACCTGCTGGCCATCCTTCACGGTGATCAGTGCGCCGACCTGGAAGCCGATCTGCACCGCGTGCTCCGTGCCCGGAATCTTCACTTCTTCGCCGTTCGCGTCGAGCAGCTTCACCTGCGGACGCACGCTCTTCGAAGCCTGCGAACCGCGGCGCTTCACGTCGATCACGACCAGCGTCGACAGGCCGGTCACGTCGTCGATCTGCTTCGCGACGGTCACGCCTTCCTCGACGTTCTCGAACTTCACCGTACCACCGTACTCGGTGATGATCGGACGCGTCAGCGGATCCCACGTGGCGAGCTGCGTGCCGGCCTTGATGGTCGCGCCGTCGAGCTGCAGCAGCGTCGCGCCGTACGGCACTTTGTGACGCTCGCGCTCGCGACCGAAGTCGTCGGTGATCATCGCTTCGCCCGAACGGGAAATGACGATCTGCTCGCCCTTCGCGTTCGTGACGTAGCGCATCGTCGCCGTGAAGCGGACGATACCGTTGCTCTTCGCTTCGACCGACGAAGCCACGGCCGCACGCGATGCCGCACCACCGATGTGGAACGTACGCATCGTCAGCTGCGTGCCCGGTTCGCCGATCGACTGCGCCGCGATCACGCCGACTGCTTCGCCGACGTTCACCAGCGAGCCGCGGCCGAGGTCGCGGCCGTAGCAGGATGCGCACAGGCCGTAACGCGTTTCGCAGGTCAGCGGCGTGCGCACGCGCACTTCGTCGATGCCGAGGCGTTCGATTTCCTCGACCGCCGTTTCGTCGAGCAGCGTGCCCGATTCGTACAGCGTTTCCTGCGTTTCCGGATTCACGACGTCCGCAACCGCGACGCGGCCGAGGATACGATCGCGCAGCGCTTCGACGACTTCACCGCCTTCGACGAGCGCCTTCATCGCCACGCCGTTCGACGTGCCGCAATCGTCCTCGACCACCACCAGGTCCTGCGTGACGTCGACGAGACGACGCGTCAGGTAACCCGAGTTCGCGGTCTTCAGTGCCGTATCAGCCAGACCCTTACGTGCACCGTGGGTCGAGATGAAGTACTGCAACACGTTCAGACCTTCGCGGAAGTTCGCGGTAATCGGCGTCTCGATAATCGAGCCGTCCGGCTTCGCCATCAGGCCACGCATACCGGCCAGCTGACGAATCTGAACCGCCGAACCCCGGGCGCCCGAGTCGGCCATCATGTAGATCGAGTTGAACGACTCCTGGCGCGTCTCGTTGCCGTCGCGATCGATCACCGGCTCCGTCGACAGTTGCTCCATCATCGCCTTGCCGACCGCTTCCGACGTTGCCGACCAGATGTCGACCACGTTGTTGTAGCGTTCCTGCGCGGTGACGAGACCCGACATGTACTGGCGGTCGTATTCCTTCACCTTCTTCGCGGCGTCGCCGACGATCGTTTCCTTCTGCGGCGGCACGAGCATGTCGTCCACGCAGATCGAGATGCCGGCGCGCGTCGCGAGACGGAAACCCGACTGCATCAGCTGGTCGGCGAACACCACCGTCGCACGCAGACCGCACTTGCGGAACGCCGTGTTGATCAGGCGCGAGATTTCCTTCTTCTTCAGCGGCTTGTTCAGCACCGAGAACGGCAGGCCGTGCGGCAGGATCTCCGACAGGATCGCGCGACCGACGGTCGTCGCGTACAGCGTGATCTTCGGCACGAACTCCGGCGCGCCTTCCGACGTGTCCTCGTTGCGGACCATTTCGGTGATCCGGACGTTGACGCGCGAGGCCAGCTCGACTTCCTTGTTCTCGTACGCGCGGATGACTTCCGACACGCCCGTGAACGACAGGCCTTCGCCCTTGCCGTTGATCGCTTCGCGGGTCGCGTAGTACAGACCCAGCACGATATCCTGCGACGGCACGATCGACGGATCGCCGTTGGCCGGGAACAGCACGTTGTTCGACGCGAGCATCAGCGTGCGCGCTTCCATCTGCGCTTCGAGCGACAGCGGCACGTGAACGGCCATCTGGTCACCGTCGAAGTCGGCGTTGAACGCCGCGCAGACGAGCGGATGCAGCTGGATTGCCTTGCCTTCGATCAGCACCGGCTCGAACGCCTGGATACCGAGACGGTGCAGCGTCGGCGCACGGTTCAGCATCACCGGATGCTCGCGGATCACCTCTTCGAGGATGTCCCACACCACCGGCGTCTGGTTCTCGACTTCCTTCTTCGCAGCCTTGATGGTCGTCGCGACGCCCATCACTTCCAGCTTGTTGAAGATGAACGGCTTGAACAGTTCGAGCGCCATCAGCTTCGGCAGACCGCACTGGTGCAGCTTCAGCGTCGGGCCGACCACGATGACCGAACGGCCCGAGTAGTCGACGCGCTTGCCCAGCAGGTTCTGACGGAAACGGCCGCCCTTGCCCTTGATCATGTCGGCGAGCGACTTCAGCGGACGCTTGTTCGCGCCCGTCATCGCCTTGCCGCGACGACCGTTGTCGAGCAGCGAGTCGACGGCTTCCTGCAGCATCCGCTTTTCGTTGCGGACGATGATTTCAGGGGCCTTCAGCTCGAGCAGGCGCTTCAACCGGTTGTTACGGTTGATCACGCGGCGATACAGGTCGTTCAGGTCCGACGTCGCGAAACGGCCGCCGTCCAGCGGCACGAGCGGACGCAGTTCCGGCGGCAGCACCGGCAGCACTTCGAGGATCATCCACTCGGGCTTGATGCCCGAGCGCTGGAATGCCTCGAGGACCTTCAGGCGCTTCGCGTACTTCTTGATCTTCGCTTCCGAGCCGGTGTTCTTCAGCTCGGTGCGCAGCGTCTCGACCTGCTCGTCGATGTTGATCGCGCGCAGCAGTTCACGCACACCTTCCGCGCCCATCTCGGCACGGAATTCGTCGCCGTATTCCTCGACCTTGTTGTAGTAATCCTCTTCGGTCATGATCTGCCGCGCCTTCAGCGGCGTCATGCCCGGTTCGATCACCACGTACGCTTCGAAGTACAGCACGCGTTCGATGTCGCGCAGCGTCATGTCGAGCACCATGCCCAGACGCGACGGCAGCGACTTCAGGAACCAGATGTGCGCGACCGGCGAGGCCAGCTCGATGTGGCCCATCCGTTCGCGACGCACCTTCGCCAGCGTCACTTCGACGCCGCACTTCTCGCAGATCACGCCGCGGTGCTTCAGGCGCTTGTACTTGCCGCACAGGCACTCGTAGTCCTTGATCGGCCCGAAGATCTTCGCGCAGAACAGACCATCGCGTTCCGGCTTGAACGTACGGTAGTTGATGGTCTCCGGCTTCTTCACTTCGCCGAACGACCACGAACGGATCTTGTCGGGCGAGGCCAGACCGATCTTGATCGCGTCGAAAACTTCTTCCTGTTGGACTTGCTTGAATAGATCGAGCAGAGCTTTCATTGCTTTCTCTCCGTAGTCCGATTAATTGCGGTCGAGATCGATATCGATACCGAGCGAGCGGATTTCCTTCACGAGCACGTTGAAGGATTCCGGCATGCCTGCATCGATCACGTGATCGCCCTTGACGAGGTTTTCGTACACCTTCGTCCGGCCGGTCACGTCGTCCGACTTCACCGTCAGCATTTCCTGCAGCACGTAGGACGCGCCGTACGCTTCGAGTGCCCACACTTCCATTTCACCGAAACGCTGGCCACCGAACTGCGCCTTACCGCCCAGCGGCTGCTGCGTGACGAGCGAGTACGGGCCCGTCGAACGCGCGTGCATCTTGTCGTCGACCAGGTGGTGCAGCTTCAGGTAGTGCATGTAGCCGAGCGTCACGCGACGTTCGAACATTTCACCCGTGCGGCCGTCGTACAGGCGGACCTGGTTCTTCGACGGATTCATGCCGAGCTGTTCGGCGATGTCGTCCGGGAACGCGAGGTCGAGCATCTTGCCCATTTCTTCCTCGGTCGCACCGTCGAACACCGGCGTTGCGAACGGCACGCCTTCGCGCAGGTTCTTCGCGAGTTCGAGGATCTCGTCGTCGGTGAAGCTTTCCAGATCTTCCTGGCGGCCCGACTCGTTGTAGATCTTCGTCAGGAACGCGCGCAGTTCCTCGATCTTCGCCTGACGCTGCAGCATTTCGCCGATACGCCAGCCGAGGCCCTTCGCGGCCCAGCCGAGGTGCACTTCCAGAACCTGACCCACGTTCATCCGCGACGGCACGCCGAGCGGGTTCAGCACGACGTCTGCCGGACGGCCATCGGCCATGTATGGCATGTCTTCGATCGGGACGATCTTCGACACGACACCCTTGTTACCGTGACGGCCCGCCATCTTGTCGCCAGGCTGCAGACGGCGCTTCACCGCCAGGTACACCTTGACCATCTTCAGCACGCCCGGCGGCAGTTCGTCGCCTTGCGTGAGCTTCTTGCGCTTCTCTTCGAACGCGAGGTCGAACTGGTGACGCTTTTCCTCGATCGAGTTCTTGATCGCTTCGAGCTGCGCCGCTGCTTCGTCGTCCGCGAGGCGGATGTCGAACCAGTGGTAGTGGTCGAGGTCTTCCAGGTAAGCCTGGTCGATCTTCGTGCCCTTCGCGAGCTTCTTCGGACCGCCGTTCGCGACCTTGCCCACGAGCATGCGCGCGAGACGCTGGAACGCGTCGCCTTCCACGATGCGCAGCTGGTCGTTCAGGTCGAGGCGGTAACGCTTCAGTTCGTCGTCGATGATCTGTTGCGCACGCTTGTCGCGCTGAATGCCTTCGCGCGTGAACACCTGGACGTCGATCACGGTGCCGCTCATGCCCGACGGCACGCGCAGCGACGTGTCCTTCACGTCCGAAGCCTTCTCGCCGAAGATCGCGCGCAGCAGCTTCTCTTCCGGCGTCAGCTGGGTCTCGCCCTTCGGCGTGACCTTGCCGACCAGCACGTCGCCCGCTTCGACTTCGGCACCGATGTACACGATGCCCGATTCGTCGAGACGGCCGAGCTGGACTTCCGCCAGGTTCGAGATGTCGCGCGTGATTTCTTCCGGCCCGAGCTTCGTGTCGCGTGCAACGACGTTCAGCTCTTCGATGTGGATCGACGTGTAGCGATCGTCCGCGACCACCTTCTCCGAGATCAGGATCGAATCCTCGAAGTTGTAGCCGTTCCACGGCATGAACGCGATCAGCATGTTCTGGCCGAGCGCGAGCTCGCCCAGGTCCGTCGAGGCGCCGTCGGCCAGCACGTCGCCGCGCGAGACCTTGTCGCCCATCTTCACGATCGGACGCTGGTTGATGTTCGTGTTCTGGTTCGAACGCGTGTACTTGATCAGGTTGTAGATGTCGACACCGACTTCACCCGCGACCGCTTCGTCGTCGTTCACGCGAATCACGATACGGCCTGCATCGACGTAGTCGACAACGCCGCCGCGGAACGCCTGGACCGTCGTACCCGAGTCGACCGCGCAGGTGCGCTCGATGCCCGTCCCGACGACCGGCTTTTCCGGACGCAGACACGGCACGGCCTGACGCTGCATGTTCGAACCCATCAGTGCACGGTTCGCGTCGTCGTGTTCGAGGAACGGAATCAGCGACGCTGCGACCGACACGATCTGCGACGGCGCGACGTCCATGTACTGGATGCGGTCCGGCGTGACCATCATCGTTTCGCCGGCTTCACGCGACGACACGAGTTCGTCGATCAGTCGGCCGTCCTCGTCGATCGCGGCGTTCGCCTGAGCGATCATGTAGCGGCCTTCCTCGATCGCCGACAGGTAGTCGATCTGGTCGGTCACCTTGCCGTCCACGACCTTGCGGTACGGCGTCTCGAGGAAGCCGTACTCGTTCAGGTGCGCGTACAGCGCGAGCGAGTTGATCAGGCCGATGTTCGGACCTTCCGGCGTTTCGATCGGGCACACGCGGCCGTAGTGGGTCGGGTGCACGTCGCGGACTTCGAAGCCTGCGCGCTCGCGCGTCAGACCGCCCGGGCCCAGTGCGGAAACGCGGCGCTTGTGCGTGATTTCCGACAGCGGGTTGGTCTGGTCCATGAACTGCGACAGCTGCGACGAACCGAAGAACTCGCGGATCGCCGACGAAATCGGCTTCGAGTTGATCAGGTCGTGCGGCATCAGGTTTTCGCTTTCGGCCTGGCCGAGGCGTTCCTTGACCGCGCGCTCGACACGCACGAGGCCCGCGCGGAACTGGTTTTCCGCCAGTTCGCCGACGCAACGCACGCGACGGTTGCCGAGGTGGTCGATGTCGTCCACTTCGCCCTTGCCGTTACGCAGCTCGACGAGAATCTTGATCGTCGCGAGAATGTCGTCGTCCTGCAGCGTCATCGGGCCGACGATCTCGTCACGGCCGACGCGGCGGTTGAACTTCATGCGGCCGACCTTCGACAGGTCGTACGCTTCTTCGCTGTAGAACAGGCGGTTGAACAGCGCCTCGACCGCTTCTTCGGTCGGCGGCTCGCCCGGGCGCATCATGCGGTAGATCGCGATGCGCGCGGCCGTCTTGTCGGTCGTTTCGTCGACACGCAGCGTCGACGAGATGTACGGACCCTGATCCAGATCGTTCGTGTAGAGCGTCTGGATGTCCTTGATACCCGCTTCGCGCAGCTTCTCGAGCACGCTTTCCGTGACTTCGTCGTTCGCGCTCGCAATCACTTCGCCGGTGTCGCCGTCGACGACGTTCTTCGCCAGCACGCGGCCGAGCAGATAGTCTTCCGGCACCGAGATGAACTTGGTCTTCGCGGCTTCGAGGTCGCGAATGTGCTTCGCGTTGATCCGCTTGTCCTTCTGGACGATGACCTTGCCGTCGCGATCCGTGATGTCGAAACGCGCGACTTCACCACGCAGGCGCTCGGGCACGAACTCGAGTTGCGCGCCTTCGTCCATCAGCGTGAAGTTGTCGAACACGAAGAAGTTCGCGAGGATCTGTTCCGGCGTCAGGCCGATGGCCTTCAGCAGGATCGTCACCGGCATCTTGCGGCGACGGTCGACGCGGAAGTACAGGATGTCCTTCGGATCGAATTCGAAGTCGAGCCACGAGCCGCGGTACGGAATGATCCGTGCCGAGAACAGCAGCTTGCCCGAGCTGTGCGTCTTGCCCTTGTCGTGTTCGAAGAACACGCCCGGCGAACGGTGCAGCTGCGAGACGATGACACGCTCGGTGCCATTGATGACGAACGAGCCCGTCGGCGTCATGAGCGGAATTTCGCCCATGTACACTTCCTGCTCCTTCACTTCCTTGACGACCGGCTTGTTCGGCGATTCCTTGTCGAGGATGACGAGGCGGACCTTCGCGCGCAGCGCGGAGCAGTACGTCAGGCCACGCTGCTGGCATTCCTTGATGTTGAATGCCGGCGAGGACAGCGCATAGCTCACGAACTCGAGGCGCGCGAAACCGTTGTGCGAAACAATGGGAAATACCGATGTGAACGCGGCCTGCAAACCTTCAGGCTTGCGTTGCGTCGCCGGCACATCGGCTTGCAGAAACGTGCTGAATGATTCAAGCTGAGTAGCCAGCAAGAACGGAACTTGGTGAACGATGGGGCGCTTCGCGAAACTCTTGCGAATGCGCTTCTTCTCGGTGAAGGAATATTGCATACGATCTCCGAATCACGGCGGGTGCTATCGAGGCGGAATACCTGGACGTTTCAAACCCGAGTGTTCACCGACTGAGACCCGATGGCCGTTCGACGGCTTGAACGAGCCGAGAAGCTTGGTGGTTGGCCGCTACCAACCGCTGGCTGACGGCAGCGGATGCCTGTGTTGCCCGCTACCCGACCAAACTTGCCTTCTGCAGTCGCTTCAGAAGACAAAGAGAACCGCCAATCGCGTGTGATGCGTCACAACGATCACAACGATCAGGCGGTTTTCTTTGGCTTCTGGGGTCGATTATTCGGGCTCCCGAATGAGTGCCAGAATAACGTCCCCACAAAGCACAAAAAGGCCGGCGGTGAAAATACCGCCAGCCTTCGCACAGCGCGCCGAAACTTACTTGACTTCGACCTTCGCGCCAGCTTCTTCCAGCTTCTTCTTGGCTTCTTCAGCAGCAGCCTTGTCGACGCCTTCCTTGATGGGCTTCGGTGCACCGTCAACCAGGTCCTTCGCTTCCTTCAGGCCCAGGCCCGTCAGTTCGCGAACGGCCTTGATGACCGAAACCTTGTTGGCGCCGGCTTCAGCCAGGACGACCGTGAATTCGGTCTTCTCTTCTGCTGCAGCAGCTGCGCCGCCGCCTGCCGGGCCAGCGACTGCCACTGCAGCTGCCGACACGCCAAACTTCTCTTCGAACGCCTTGACCAGTTCGTTCAGTTCCAGAACGGTCATCCCTTCGACTGCTGCCAGGATGTCTTCTTTTGCGATTGCCATTTGAAATACTCCTAAATTGAATTCGGATACAGCCAGCGATCAGTAACGCTGATGCACGTTCGCTTACGCAGCTTCTGCTTGCTTCTTCTCGGCCAGCGCGGCCAGAGCACGCGCGAAGCCCGAAACAGGCGATTGCATAACGAACAGCAGCTTCGAGAGCAGTTCTTCGCGGCTCGGGATGCTTGCCAGCGCTTGCACGCCAGCCTTGTCCATCACCTTGCCATCGAACGAACCAGCCTTGATGACCAACTTGTCATTGCTCTTGCTGAAGTCGTTGACGACCTTAGCAGCGGCAATTGCATCTTCCGAGATGCCGTAGATCAGCGGACCAGTCATCTGCTCTGCCAGCGGAGCAAACGGCGTACCTTCGACAGCGCGACGCGCCAGCGTGTTCTTCAACACGCGCAGGTACACCTGCTTCTCACGCGCTTGCGCGCGCAGCTTGGTCAGATCGCCAACCGCAATTCCACGATACTCAGCCAGCACAACGGTCTGGGCCTTCGCGACTTGCGCGGAAACCTCAGCGACGACGGCTTGCTTGTCTTCTCTATTAAGCGGCACGGTTAGCCTCCAGAAACGATACGTTGGGCGCGACCGGCATGGCCGAAACCTCACGTACCTCGTTCAACAACGGCGTCCGACCTCGTTAGGAGTATTTCCACCTCACGCCGCGAATCGCTTCGCGGCCTGCGGCTTCACCACTGCAAAACTTTTTCGGGTTCGCCATCTGCGTTGGCTTGAATTAAGGGATCACCTGACTGCTGCGCCCCACCAACGGTCTTTGATAACCGGTTGTCCGCCCTGCTGCACGAACAACCGCCCAAAGCCCATGTAGGCCGCTTCGCGAACGAAGCGGCCCGAATACTTGCTTACTGTGCTGCCAGCGTAGCCTGGTCGACACGCACGCCGACGCCCATCGTGCTCGACAGTGCGATCTTGCGCAGGTACACGCCCTTGCTCGTTGCCGGCTTTGCCTTCTGCAGCGCGTCGATCAGCGCCGACAGGTTCGAACGCAGCGCGGTCGGCTCGAACGATGCACGGCCGATGGTCGCGTGGATGATACCGGCCTTGTCGACACGGAATTGCACCTGACCAGCCTTCGCGTTCTTGACGGCGGTTGCGACGTCCGGCGTGACCGTACCGACCTTCGGGTTCGGCATCAGGCCGCGCGGGCCGAGGATCTGGCCGAGCGTACCGACGATACGCATCGTGTCCGGCGAAGCGATCACGATGTCGAAGTCCATCTGGCCAGCCTTGATCTGCTCTGCCAGGTCTTCCATACCGACGATTTCCGCGCCTGCTGCACGAGCCTGCTCGGCCTTTTCGCCTTGCGCGAACACGGCAACGCGAACCGACTTGCCCGTACCTGCCGGCAGAACGACCGAACCACGCACGACTTGGTCCGACTTCTTCGCATCGATGCCGAGCTGGACTGCGACGTCGATCGACTCGTCGAACTTCGCGCTCGCGCATTCCTTCACGAGGCTCAGTGCGTCTTCGATCGCATACAGCTTCTGACGGTCGACCTTGGCGGCAAATGCCTGACGGCGCTTGGAGATCTTAGCCATTTACACGCCCTCCACAGTGATACCCATCGAGCGTGCGCTACCAGCGATGGTGCGAACGGCTGCGTCCAGATCAGCTGCCGTAAGGTCCGGCATCTTGGTCTTCGCGATTTCTTCGGCTTGAGCGCGCGTGATCGAACCGACCTTGTCGGTGTGCGGCTTGCTCGAACCCTTGTCCACCTTCGCCGCCTTCTTGATCAGGACGGTCGCCGGCGGCGTCTTCATCACGAACGTGAAGCTCTTGTCAGCGAATGCCGTGATGACCACCGGCACCGGCAGACCCGGCTCCATGCCTTGAGTCTGCGCGTTGAACGCCTTGCAGAACTCCATGATGTTCAGGCCGCGCTGGCCCAGTGCCGGACCGACCGGCGGCGACGGGTTGGCTTTACCTGCAGGGATCTGCAGCTTGATAAAGCCGATAATCTTCTTTGCCATTTGAAACCTCATTGGAACGCCGGGGAAGGCGTTCGGTGAGTGATAACGCGCTTTCGCCGCTGGCTACTGACGCTCCTCAACGGCCATGACGCGGGCCGTAAGCGCGAAGGTGGGCAGCCGAGGCTGCCCACCGAATCGGGATCAAACTTTTTCGACCTGACCGAACTCGAGTTCGACGGGGGTGGAGCGGCCAAAAATGGTGACCGACACACGCACGCGCGATTTCTCGTAGTTGACTTCTTCGACGGTGCCGTTGAAGTCCGTGAACGGACCTTCCTTGACACGCACCATCTCGCCGACTTCGAACAGGGTCTTCGGGCGCGGTTTTTCGACGCCTTCCTGCATCTGCGACATGATCTTCTCGACTTCCTTCGGGGAAATCGGGGTCGGGCGGTTACGCGCACCGCCGACGAAACCGGTGACCTTCGCGGTGTTCTTCACGAGATGCCACGTTTCGTCCGTCATTTCCATTTCCACCAACACATAGCCGGGGAAGAAACGACGCTCGGTCACTGCCTTGTGACCGCCTTTGACTTCGACCACTTCTTCGGTCGGGACCAGGATCTGACCGAATTTGTCCTGCATGCCAGCACGTTCGATGCGCTCCTGAAGCGCACGTTGCACGCTCTTCTCCATACCGGAGTAGGCGTGCACGACGTACCAACGTTTTCCGCTCGGGGATGCCGGAGTATCGCTCATATCATTTCCAACCCAGAATCACCGAGAAAATCACCCATTCGATCGATTTGTCGCTCAACCAGAGGAAAATCGCCATCACGAGCACGAAACCGAACACGACGAGTGTGGTTTGCGTTGCTTCCTTGCGGGTGGGCCATACGACCTTCCGGACTTCCTTGTACGAATCCTTGGCAAATGCGATGAGACCCTTGCCAGGGGCGGACATGAGCCCGACGGCCACGCCGGCGATGATACCTACCGCCAATGCGGCACCGCGGACATACCACTGCTGATTGGCCAGCCAGAAGAAGCCCACGAATCCGGCCAAGACCAGCAATACGCCCAGGGCCAGCATCAGCTTATCGCCGGAGGTATTTACAGTTTCGACGGATGGATTCGCCATAACACCTTAAAACAAATGCCACGTAGGACACGTGGCGATTTTTGGCAGGGGCAGAGGGAATCGAACCCCCAACCTTCGGTTTTGGAGACCGACGCTCTGCCAGTTGAGCTATACCCCTAAACCATGTTGGGGCTGGCTGCCGCCAGCCCCAAAACTGTCGATCAACGAATAACTGGCTTACTCGATGATCTTGGCGACGACGCCGGCGCCGACCGTACGGCCGCCTTCGCGGATTGCGAAGCGCAGACCTTCTTCCATCGCGATCGGAGCGATCAGCTTCACCGTGATCGACACGTTGTCGCCCGGCATCACCATTTCCTTGTCCTTCGGCAGCTCGATCGAGCCCGTCACGTCCGTCGTACGGAAGTAGAACTGCGGACGGTAGTTGTTGAAGAACGGCGTGTGACGGCCGCCTTCGTCCTTGCTCAGCACGTACACTTCAGCCGTGAAGTGCGTGTGCGGCGTGATCGAACCCGGCTTCGCCAGAACCTGGCCACGCTCCACGTCTTCACGCTTCGTGCCGCGCAGCAGGATACCGACGTTGTCGCCTGCCTGACCCTGGTCCAGCAGCTTGCGGAACATTTCAACGCCCGTGCAGGTCGTCTTCACCGTCGGCTTGATACCGACGATTTCGATTTCTTCGCCGACCTTGATGATGCCGCGCTCGACACGACCCGTCACCACCGTACCGCGGCCCGAGATCGAGAACACGTCTTCCACCGGCATCAGGAACGCGCCGTCAACCGCACGCTCCGGCGTCGGGATGTACGTGTCCAGTGCGTCTGCCAGGTTCATGATCGCCACTTCGCCCAGCTCGCCCGTGTCGCCTTCCAGCGCCAGCTTCGCCGAACCCTTCACGATCGGCGTGTCGTCGCCCGGGAAGTCGTACTTCGACAGGAGTTCGCGAACTTCCATCTCGACCAGCTCGAGCAGTTCAGCGTCGTCCACCATGTCGCACTTGTTCAGGAACACGATGATGTACGGAACGCCAACCTGACGTGCCAGCAGGATGTGCTCGCGCGTTTGCGGCATCGGGCCGTCTGCTGCCGAGCAAACCAGGATCGCGCCGTCCATCTGCGCCGCACCCGTGATCATGTTCTTCACATAGTCAGCGTGGCCCGGGCAGTCGACGTGTGCGTAGTGGCGGTTAGCCGTTTCGTACTCGACGTGCGCCGTGTTGATCGTGATGCCGCGCGCCTTTTCTTCCGGTGCCGCGTCGATCTGGTCGTACGCCTTCGCTTCGCCGCCGAACTTCTTCGTCAGAACCGTCGTGATCGCTGCCGTCAGCGTCGTCTTGCCGTGGTCAACGTGACCAATCGTACCAACGTTCACGTGCGGCTTGGTCCGCTCAAACTTTTCCTTGGCCATTTTCAACTCCCAAAAGGAATTTCACAGGTTGCGCCGCGCGCAAACAAGACACTGACTTTTTACTGCTGGTGCCCATGGGCAGGATCGAACTGCCGACCTCTCCCTTACCAAGGGAGTGCTCTACCACTGAGCCACATGGGCGCTACGCTTCAACTTAGCGGTCTGGAGCGGGTGAAGGGAATCGAACCCTCGTCGTAAGCTTGGAAGGCTTCTGCTCTACCATTGAGCTACACCCGCACGGGCCACTAACGATTCCTTGCCGCTCACTGCGCTGATATCTTGGTGGAGGAGGTTGGATTCGAACCAACGTAGGCGTAAGCCAACAGATTTACAGTCTGCCCCCTTTAGCCACTCGGGCACCCCTCCGTAGAGAACTGACGATTATGGGGGTGCATCGCACTCCTGTCAAGCACATCCGGAAGATTATTTTCATTCTCTTCCCGACTTCCGCTTCCCTCCGATCCCCGCCCTCGCCCGGCTAAGGCAAGCGCGAGATGTTGCCGATCGGCACCACATCTTCGTCAGACTCCGTCTTCAACGCCGATCTACATCTGCGCTAAAAACGAAAGACCGCCATCATACGGCCTCTTTCGCGCAATGCCAAGCGATACGCACAAAATTTCGGCAAATTTCGTGCCGGGCCGACTTGGCGAGCCGGCGCCGGTGGTTCTCGAGAGGTTCGACGGCGATTCCTGCAGGAATCGCCTGCCTACCTTCCCATGTGCCCGCTTGCTCCTGAACGGCATTCCTTTGTGGTCGCAACGGTACATTCCACGGCTTCGGCAGACTCCTGGTGCCGCTCGCGATACCGATCAGGTGATCCGACGGCAGCGTGACTCACCGCTTCGCCGCGGAGCACCGGAGGCGCGCTCGACGCTCGGAGCGGCTCAACGGTCGGGACCGAAGCCCTGGGTGCTTTGCGGGGGTTTGGATGGGCGTCGACTAGCACGCGGCACAACCGATGGATCGGGGTGCGATGGCCCAACGACGTCTCGCGGGATGCATCCGGCGGTTCTGCGTGCCTCGATGTGCTTATGGCCGCTACCTGGTGACGACGAGCGCCCTGTTCCGGTCTCTCCATGCCTTGTCGCCGCGTCGAATGTTCCGATGGTCGGCGCCGCTGCATCTCGTCGAGCAAGTCGCCCAACGTCGTCGTCGGACCGCCTTACCGCAGCGACTCGTCGACATACATGCACATGCGACCTCGCAACCGCTCGTACGGTGCCCGCCTCGTCCAGCTGGGCGCAAATGCCGGCGCTGGGTTCGGCGCGAGTACCCTCACCACGCCTCCCACTCCCGAAAACGTCGGAAAGCCGATATGTGGCGCCGGAGCATCGACATCCGACGAGCACTGCCCGGCAATGTTCGAGCCGGCCCGGAATCACGACCGGAACACAGCCCCCTCCGCTGTGGGAGGCCCTCCGTTCGGCGATCCGAATACGACACACACAAGCCTGGCTCTGGGCGTCGACGCAGACTGCACGCCCTTCAGATGGGAAAAACGCGATGCCGCGCAGGCAATGCCGCCTATTCGCTCATCAAGAAAATTTACGCGTGATGAGACGGTCCGCAGATGACCGTCGAGAAGAACCGCGCCGACTTTTGATCTTCTTTGGCCCGCTATACGCACACGGCGCAGCCAGTCCTCGACTGGGGGCACCTCCTGTCCCGGCTCAGGCGTGGGTCACGTACCAATACGGCTATTTCGATGTGAAATGCTGCGAATAGACTAAAAGTAGCGCTTGATAGCGACATCGTTCGTCTCTTGACGCAGTTCAGTCGCGCGGCTCCATGGGGAACGAACAATTAGCGGCGGCGACAAGAGGGTTGAGAGCGCCAACATTCTGCCCGTTCTGCCAACTACGCGCGGGAGACAGAGCGAGCGCGAGACATATCCCGCTGCCAGACGATAGCCATAGCGTACCGAGGTAGAAGATGGGCCAAATACACTGGTGGTCAACGCACGCTGATCGATTATCGGATGAGGAGAACTCGCAACATCTCGTTTGCGCCGGTGCTGAGCAAGGCCGGGCGGAGATTGCCACGGAGAAGTGCCAAGGCGATTTCTCGTTGCGCATCTGATGACCGCCCACACAAACGAGAAGTAAGTAAGAGGACAGTTTTTCAGCAACACACTGGCGTGCAGGCACCCCGAGAGACAAGGTGCATTTGCGCCAATCTCACGGAGGCGACTCCGATTTGAGCCGACACCTTCGGTCGACACCCAGCTCCTGCCACAACGGCGCTTCTCCACGTGCTTTTTCTCGGCGCCGAAATGCAAAAACCCCCGCCTGGTCGGGCGGGGGTTCTTGGCTTAGGGAGCCTGACGATTACCTACTTTCACACGGGAATCCGCACTATCATCGGCGTAGAGTCGTTTCACGGTCCTGTTCGGGATGGGAAGGGGTGGGACCGACTCGCTATGGTCATCAGGCAAAGAGGGTTGTTGCGTTGCTTCGCAGCGCAACCAATC